>JBDTTO010000044.1:0-10909 GCA_039930585.1 Gemmatimonadaceae bacterium | reverse complement strand
GTTGCTGCCGCCACGCTCAATGATGGTGAGTGCGCCGGCAGCGTCGTTGCCATGAATGGCCGCGTTTGCGGCACGCGCTACCGACGGAAGATCTCCAGACTTTTCCGTCACAGCGGTCCACGCATCGCGCGCGACCAACCATGCGCCCGCGTTCTCAGCCGTTTCTCCAAACTCGCGCCACGCAGCCAGTGTCGAGTCGTCGGATTTCACGCCGGACAACGCAATCCACGCTCGCCGCGGTTCACCCCATGCCATTTCGAGTTCGGATACCATGCGACGCGGCACGAGCGTCACCGGTGCGCCATTCAGGATTGCGCGAACAGTATCGCGCATCGGAACAGGCACGCGCTGCAATGCGTAGATGCCCGCGTGTTCCAGCCAGGGCTGGTCGACTACGGCGTTCTTGTACGCGAGCGCAGCGGGCGCCCAACGTTCCAGCGCAATGTTCAGCTGTGCAACTTCGCCGCTCAAATCACGCGAACTCCCAAACTGTCTGGCGGCATCATTGAGAATGGTGTCCGCCGATTTTGCGCGCCCGGTACTCAACAACAATCGCGCGTACTCGCGAAACGGCGCGGCCTCAAGCGGAACCGCCCGACGCCAGTCCTGAAACGCCATACGCGCAGCATCGTCGTGACCGCTGGTTAAATAGGCGCGCAACTGAATTCCGCGCGCGATCGGGTCACCGCGCCGAACGAGCAACACACGCTCAACAACCGGCATGATTGAATCCTGCATGCCGGCTTCGGTCCAAATGCGCTCGAGACCAAGCAGCGCCATGCTTGCCTGATCGCCGTCATTCACCTGCGCCGAAAGCGCGCGCATCAGCACCTGGCGATAAGCAATCGCGGCACCTTTCACGTCGTGCCTGTCTTCCGCGAGCATCGCGCGCGCCAGCGGATCCGCCGTGTCCGGTTGCACCGACGCTCCAGCCTGTGCAGACAAGCGCACCGAGAGCACCGCAACCAAAATTGCTGTGCTCAGAAGTTGCTGCGCTTTCAACAACGACGCTTTGAACATGCCCGAATGAAGTGGCAAACTCACGGCTTCGAGTTCAGGCGACGGAAATATTCAAGTACAAGACGACGCTCCTCTGCGCCCAATCCGCGAAGTTCATTCCAGGTTGGTGCCACGAACTTGTTCGCAGCTTTCCCCGACTGCGGCCCGTCTGCCGGTGCTTTTGTAAGTGTCGCGTCGCCGGTTTTTGCTTCACGCGGTCCTTCGTCATCGCGTTCGTCCTGCTCAAGAAACTTTCCGGCGTCAAGCAAACGACGGTAGAGTTGCGCCTGACGTGCGGCAACTTGCGGATCGGGACCGCCACGTTCAATCGCCTGCGCAACCTGTTGTGCTTCCTTCGCCAGTTCATCCATGCGACCGCTGGCGTCAGCGTCCGATACATCGGACAAACTGCGCGCCACTTCGCGCTGCTGCTTGGCCAGCACACGTGCCTGCGCTTGCGCCTGTTGTCCCTGCGCGCCGCCTGGCAACATGTTCAGCCCCTGCATCTGCGAATTGAGATTGCCCTGCTGCTGACCAAGCTTCTTGAGCTGCTCCATCATCTCACTGAAACCCGATGCCGACTCGGCCGAGTTTACTTTTTCGCGATCTTTTACGAGTGAACTCAATGCTTGATTCAGCGCTTCCGTCGCGTCTTTCATCGCGTTTTGCGCAGCATCTGTTCCGCCGGGTTGTCCTGCGGCTTTCGTTGCTTGCTCTGCGCGTTTCGCGGCGTCGGCCATCGCCTTCTGCGAACGCTGCGACAACAACGACGACTCGCGACCCGCTTGTTCGAGTCGTTGTGCCGCTGCCTGCACGCCTTGTTGGATAGCGCCCTGCTCGCTCTGCATGCTTTGCGCATTCGCGCCTTGCTTCTTCATGCGGTCTTCGAGCGAGGCCTGTTGCTTGGCCAGCTGCATCGTTTCGTTAATTGACTGATCGAGCTGCTGCGACAAGTCGTTCTTCCACGCGTCAACTTGCGATTGGCGCGCTTGTGCGAGTTGATCTGCAGCTTTGTCCATCGCATCGGCGGCTTGTTGCGAACTGCTGCCCTGCTGACCACCGCCCTGCTGACCACCTTGTTGTTGACCGCCCTGTTGTCCCTGCTGTCCTTGTTGGCCCTGTTGGCCTTGCTGCTGACCGCCTTGCTGTTGGCCACCGGCTTTTTGTCCGCTCTGCTGTCCTTGCTCGCCAGCCTTTTGCTGACCCTGAGGCGTGTTGGTTTTTTGGCCTGCTGCGTCTTTGTCTGCAGCACCCTGTTTGCCAACTGCGTCTTTGTCGTCAGGAACCTGACCGGCTTCCTTCGCTGCTTTTTCTGCAGCGTCGGCGCCTTGCTCCAAGTTCTTTTCTGCCTCGCGTGCGTGTTGCGCGCCAGGTTTGGCACCCTGTTGTTCGAGTTTTTTCGCGAGCGCTTCGACTTCTTTCTCGAGATCCTTCGTGCGTTCCGCCATCTCCTTCGGACTCATCTCGGGAGATGCACTCTTCTCACCGGCCGCGCTCTTGTTGCCGCTGGGTGATTGTTTGTTGTTCGACGCATTCGGCTTGCCGCTTGGTTTGCCGCTCTGCTTGTCGGCAAGCTTCTGCTGCGCATCAGCCAGGTCACGCGCTTCATCACGCAGCGTTTCCATCGTGCCCTCAAGCGCCGCACGCTTCAACATTTCCGCGCTCTTTTCCAACTGCTCGCGCATTTGCTGTTGTTGCGCGGCCAACTGCTCCATGCTCTTTTGCGCTTCGGTGCCGCTCAAACGATCCGACGCATTCTCGAGATTCTGCAACTGTTTTTGCATCTCGGGTGTCATCGCATCGCGCAGCATCTTCTGTACTTCTTTCATGCGATTTGCCAGCGCGGTATCGAGCGCGCCCGCATCTTTCAAACGCTGCTCCATTTCTTTGGCGCTGGAGCGCATGCTGTCAATCTTCGCGGCAAGGTCGCGCTGATCACGAGCCACTTGCTTTGCGCGTTCGGCGGCAGCAAACGACATCGCACCTTCTTTCGACTTTGCGGCGTCTGATTTTTCGCCGTTGGATTGCTCGCCCGTTCCGCCGCCATTTTTCAGATCGCGTTGGCGCGATGCATCCGACGTCGACTGCTGCAACTTCTTTTCGGCAGTGGCCATGCGTTGTGCTTGCGCGGCCAGTGAATCGCCAAGTGATCGCGCCATGCTGCGCTGTTCTGCGAGTGAAGGCACGCGCAAGACCAGTTCGGCGCTCTCTCCCTGCTGATGCCACAGCGAATTGTCCGTGGCGACTGCTACCAGGTGCAGACGATCACCCGGTTCCAGTTTCTGCGCGGCGAGCGGCAGTCCGCCCTGCCCGCCCCACACGGGACCATCGGGTTGCGCAACCAACAGTTGATCTTTCTTGATATCAGCCACACGCACAACTTTGCCAACATCGGCGGCGGCTTCGCGCCACACCGACAGCATGATTTTCGTTACGCCGTGATCATCCAGTGCTTCAAACGCGAGTGGCAGAGTTCCGCTCGTGCCAATCGCCGTGTCAGACATCGGTGACAGAATCGCCACTTGTGGCACCGCATCCGGCGCAATCACGAGCGCGAGATCTTCAGGCACTTCCGGCAACATCGACCCACCAGCCGTTGCGGTCGCAGTCGAACGTGCCGTCGAGCCCGCGGTCCAATGCCAGGTACCGTCGTGATCGGCGGTGAAACGCGCTTCAACCTTTGCGGTGTCGGCCGTTGCTGCAAATCGCACCGTGTCTTTGCCGCTGCTCAGTACCGCATCGCGTGCGCCACCATGCTGTTCGGCCGTAACAATCAATACGGTTCCGCGCGGCACACGCAGCGGCGACACCGCTTCGATCGTTTCGTTCGTGCGGCCAAGATACGCCGGATAAATCGCCTGCATTGATACGTCGCCAACCCACCCGCGATCACCGATGGACAGTGTAATTTCGGCGGCGGGTGCGCGTCCATCCGTTGCGCGCAACGCAATCGGTGCGCGAACCGGACCAAGCGAAAACAGCGCAAGTCCCGTCTTTGCGTCGACGGGCAAAATGGTATCCGTCCACGCTTCACCCGGCGCCCGACGCGATAACGTCACCGTGCTGCGACCTTCTGCCGCAATCTTGAGCGTCAACGGCATTCCGCGCGGCACTGATGCAGGCAGTCCGGGAAAACCCAGCGCAGGCAACAACAGTCCACGCCACGCTGCCACCGGATGCACAACGGCGGCAAATCCGTCCTTCGCTGTACGCGCGCTTACAACAAGCAACAACACCGCAACGGCGGCAGCTCCACCCGCCATCGCCAAACCCTGCATCAATTTGCCATGAACCTTTGGCACCAGCGTCGCTGACTGCGGAAGTTTGGCCGCAACATTTTGCGCCGCAAATTTCCCAAACACGCCTTGTTCGCCAACTTCGAGCGCACCGCGCAATGAACCACGACGCAACCCTTGTTCGCTTTCAATTGCGGCAGCGATCGCCTTGACGCTCTGCTTGTCACCTTCGCGTCGGCGCAGCCAGTACACCGCGCCCGCCGCGAGTGATGCCCCAAGCAACCAGATCAGAACCGGAATACCGCGCGGGAGTGAGAGCCAGCGACTCTCCGCCAGCAACCAGGCGCCCAATGCAAACACAATCGCAACGGCCGCTGCGCCAACCAATGCCAGCGTTCCGACAAATCGCGTTCGCAACGCCTGTCGTTCGCTCGCGACGCGATTGACCAACGCATTCGCGGACACTTCATGCGCACGTGCGGGAGCGGTCATGGAGTTACTCGACTGGTTGCAGCGTAGGTGAACAAATTGACGCCCATACGGATCGCCTGTTCATGTGCTGACGGTGGATCGGGATACGTGCCAACGTCTTCCCAACCGTTTCCAAGATCAGCGGAATACGTGTAGTAAACCGCGAGACGATTGCCGATAAAAATTCCCAGTCCCTGTGCCGGCTTGCCGTCGTGCTCGTGAATCTTTGGCGGGCCGTTGGGCATTTCGTACACGAGATGATAAATCGGATGCGAACGCGGCACGTCCATTAACGGACGGTCCGGAAACACCTTTGCAATTTCGCGCCGGAAACTTTCATCCAGGCCGTAGTTGTCATCGACATGCAGAAATCCGCCGCGCTTGAGATATTCGCGCAGGCGCTCGATTTCAATTGGCGAAAATTTTATTTCGCCATGACCGGTGACATGCAGAAACGGATAGTCGAAGAGCGCCGAGTCAGTGAGTTTGACGTGGCCTTCCGTGCGTTCAACGGGTAACGCCGTGCGTTCGGCAATCGCGCGCAACAGATTTGGCAAACTCGATGGATTCGCGTACCAGTCGCCACCGCCTTCGTATTGCAAACGCGCAATCGCCAAACGTCCGGGCGACGCAACATGCGATGGTGCCGCGATGCCGGTGTCGCGCGCTTGAACACTGAGCGGCCGCGATGCGCTTGCGAGCGCAATCACACCGCACAACGAAACCACGGCGGCAATTTGCCGGCGCATGTTGACAACAGGCTTATCTGAGGCGACTGCGAATTTACGATTCATGCACCGTTCACGATTCACGATCGGACGCCGATTTTTCGTGCGCCAGACGATAGGCCAGATTACGACTCGCGCCATGCAGCGACACGAGTTGATTGACGATGTCGCGCGAGCTCCGGCCTTCGGCACGCAAAGCGGCCGCGAGGGTTTCCAGCGCAAGCTCGCTCGGGGTTTCTACAGGGGCACCAGCCAGCACAATCACGATCTCCCCGCGAGGCGGCGTGTCTTCATAGTACGCAGTGAGTTGAGCGAGCGTTCCCCGACGAATTTCCTCGAAGCGCTTGGTAATCTCTCGGCCAACAGCGGCAACTCGTTCGCCTCCCGCAACTTGGGCCAAATCACGCAGTGTGTCGACCAGTCTGGGAGGAGCTTCGAACAATACCGTCGTATGGGGAGATCGAGCGCACGCAGCAAGGCCACTGCGCCGTTCTTCGCCTTTGCGTGCAAGGAATCCTACGAAGGTACTGGGATACGGAGAAATGCCTGACGCCACGAGGGCCGCCAGAGGGGCTGAAGCCCCGGGAACCGGGACGACTCGCAGGCCCGCTTCGATCACGGACTGCACCAATCGCGCACCTGGATCTGACAGCAGTGGCGTTCCAGCATCGCTTACCAGTGCAATTGCCTCGCCCGCCAGCAAACGTCGAACAATTGCCGGTGATGCCTGCGCCTCATTGTGCTCATGCACGGCAACGGTTGACGTGCGAATTCCGTAGCGCGACAACAACGTGCGCGTATGTCGGGTGTCTTCGCAGGCAACGCACGTTGCCTGCTGCAATACGGCCAAAGCACGCAGTGAGATGTCGCCCAGATGGCCAATTGGCGTGCTGACCACATGCAGTGCGCCGGCCGTGACTGCCTCGGGCAACATGCGACTGGCCTGCTGCGCAATACCGTGCGCCAACGTTTCGCCTGCGGACGATTCGCCCTGAAGCGCTTCCATGACGGAATTCTCGCCACCCAATTCCAAATCGTCCGCCTCCTGCGACAAGTTGTCGGTTGCCTGTTCTTCAGTCATCAGACGGAGGCCGGGCGAAAGCGAGAGGAAAAGCGGCGACTGCGCAGTGGGCGGCAACGCCTTGGGCGGGAACCTCATAATAAAACACGAGGCCCGGGCATTAGCCCGGGCCTCGCACTACTTAACCGCCTGAAATCAGGCGTGTTCTTTGAACTTCGCTTCGAGTGCTGGTTTTGGCACTGCGCCAACAACCTGATCCACCAACTTTCCGTCCTTGAAGAACAAAATCGTTGGAATTGACCGCACGTTGAACTTCATCGCAGTTTTTTGATTCGAATCCACGTCCAGCTTGGCCACACGCGCCTTGCCAGCATAGTCCGAAGCCAGCTGCTCAACCATCGGCGCAATCATGCGGCATGGTGCGCACCACGTTGCCCAGAAATCCACCACGGTCAGGCCTTGGTTGCCCTCGACCTCAGTAGCGAAATTGTCATCAGTTACTTCCATCGCGTTCGCCATCATCTGCTCCGTTGCGCTGCGCCGGATTTGCACCGGACACGCGCTGCTCGACTTGATGAAAACTCAGTTCCCCAGCACACCGATTAGTCGACATGCCTGAAATCCAACGCCGCGGTACACGCATTGCCCATATCGGACTTGCTGTGCGTGCCATCGACGATCTGCTGCCATTCCTGCGTGATGTGCTGCTGATGCCAGAGGTACCCTTGGACGACGCCGATGGTGCCAGCATTGCCGGAGTCGCCAGTGGCGAATCGCTCGTGGAACTCCTCAAAGGGCAGTCGGATGACACGCCCATTGGAAAGTTTGTCGCGAAACGCGGCCCTGGTATCCATCATGTCTGCTTTGCCGTTGACGACCTGGACGGCATGCTTGCGCGCTGTCGCCAGGCCGGCGTTCGACTCATCGATGAAACCCCTCGGCCAGGCGCGGAAGGAAAGCGAATTGCCTTTCTTCACCCGAGCTCCACCGGCGGGATACTCATCGAACTATCTGAATACTAGCGTAGTTGTCCAGTCAATCCAGCCCGATTGGCTTGCCGCGAATCACAAATCACCCAGCGACCGAATCGGTTCCGTTCAGCGACAGAATGGGCCGAGTTTGGTGAGATCGACGTTTTTCACATACCAGCGGCCAGTCGGACCTCGCACGGTAGTGACCATCGTCTGTTCTCTCAGGTTCTTCTGACGCAATTCAATACGAAGGTCCTGCTCGCCCGCTCGTGTCGTGCCGTCCAATCCCGTAGCGTATGTCCAGCTGTCGTGATTGAGATTGCACTGCATGATCACAAGCCGCTTTTCGAGTTCATCACGCGAGAACTGATCGCGGGCCAGCCCTTTCTCATTGCCCCAGATCATGGACATCGCCTGCAGATCCTGATTCTTGACCGCGGCCAGGAAATTTTCGACAGCCGCTTTTGGCGCCAACGCTCCGCCTGCAGCATTCAAATTGGCCGAGCCGGCAGGTGCGTTACTGGCGGGAGCGCCGGCGGGCGCGCTGCTTTTCGATGATGACGAACAAGCGGTTGCCGCTACCATCGCGACCGCGATCAGAACTTTGCGCATCTGCCCAACCTCCGAACCAGTTAAGAGAGCCTGCTTTCCATGCCCAGCAACTTCGTCGCCCCGTATCAGCGTCTGTACGTCAACATTGACCACGTGGCAACCGTCCGTCAGGCGCGCCGCGGTCATGAACCCGACCCGGTGCCCGCCGCTCTGCTATGTGAACAGGCCGGTGCCGACGGTATAACGGCGCACCTCCGGGAAGATCGCCGTCATGTGCAGGACGACGATGTCACGCGACTCGCCACATCTATCACAACGGTACTCAACCTGGAGTGCGCCGCTACAGAGGAGATGATAGCACTTGGAGAGAGGTTGCACCCCAGGGCTGTGACGCTCGTTCCAGAGCGCCGGGCCGAAGTTACCACGGAAGGTGGGCTGGATGTCCTCCGTGCCGGGAGTGTGATTGCGGATGCCATCGCCCGGTTGAAACGTGCGGGGGTCAGAACCAGTCTCTTTATCGATGCCGACCCAGCCGCCATCAATCAGTCCAAGGCTCTTGGCGCCGATGCCATCGAACTCCATACCGGTCCCTATGCGCACGCCACCAACAACCCCGCAACACTGCGCGCCCTGGTTGATGGTTCAGCGCTCGCGGCTTCGCTTGGACTGGCCGTGCACGCCGGACACGGATTGACGGTGAGCAACGTCGGAGCAGTTGCAGCAATTCCGGAAATCGAAGAGCTCAACATCGGGCACTCCATTGTGAGTCGCGCCATTTTTGTTGGACTTGTCGAAGCAGTTCGTGAAATTCGGGTAGCGATGGACACGGCGCGCAGCCAGTTCTCCCGCTAGCAAGCGACTTCAACCCGCGAGATACATGAGTGCCCCGCAAGCGCTGATCGAATTCTTCCAGCAGGAAGCCATCGAGTATCTCGATCGCCTCGAGCAATTGTTGGCAGCGTCCGAAAATGCATGTCCCGACGCCACAGCGTTTCTGACGCACGCACGCGCATTGCGCGGCAGCGCGACCATGACTCGGCTGGAAGCGCTGCCCGATCTCGCTGCGACCATCGAACGCATCGCGGCTGGTCTTCGCGACGGTGAATTGCGTTGGGATCAACGTCTGCATTTCGCCGTGCACAGCGCACTGGTTGAATTGCGCGATCTCGTTGGTCACGCCAACGATTGGACCGACGCCGAACAGCGGCGCAGTCGAACACAGTCCGTTGCGTTGGCTGCGGTGGCAGCCGGGTATATGTCCACGCAACCGTCGGCCGGTCCGACATCACCGGTCGTTCCAATCAGCCGGTTCTTTCCCGACGACGGATTGCCCGGCATTCTCGAGCGCAATCCAAATCCGCCGTGTACGCTTCCGCAACGCTTCCGAAGTGACATTGCTGCGGCCGCCGGACTTATTGCGAAAGAAGCGGCTTCTTTGTTTCTGATTGAACCGGGACCAGGGCTGCTGGCGGGAACCGACGCACTTCGTCGCGCGTTGTTGGCACTCAGTGCAGTGGCCGAGAGTTATGGCGCGACAAGTATTGCAGCGCTGGGTGTGACGATGGCGCGTGCTCCGCTCGAGTCAAACGCCGAACGCGCAGCGGTCAATGGGCTCGCGCATCTCATGCAGGATCAGGAGCGTTCCGACCAGGAACTCGCTGCACGAGTGAAAGAAGCAACACTGTCCTGGCCTGGGCGCCGAACGCCATCGATGGCGCAAACACCCAGTTCATCAGTGAACGCATCAGCGAATGCGCCAGCGCCAGTGTTGCCAGCGATGACGCCCGGCGCGCTTCCGACAATTGCGGCCAATGCACCACGTGCACTTACGCCGGTTCCACCACGCCTGGTCATTCGCGATTTACCGCAGCCGACACCAACCCCACCTGCTGCAACGCGCGCACCAACGCCAGTAGCCGCGGCATCAAAGCCCGTCGCAACCGAACTCGTACCAATCGAACTGCTGTTGTATTCGGGATCATCCGCGCTCGCGCGGGCACGTGGAGTGCGCGACGAACTGCGTGCGACCTGGCGTGATCGTGTTGGTGTCGCAGTCGATCCGGCGGCGTCTGCACTGTTGGATGAGCTTTCAGATTTGCTCGATCTCGCAGTCACTCATTAACACCACTTGATGAAAAAGAACTGGCGCGCGGCGCTTGGAATTGCGCTGAGCGCGCTGTTGCTGTGGCTCACATTGCGTGGCGTCCAATTTGGAGATGTGTGGACGGTGTTACGTGAGTCCAATCTCGCGCTGTTCGTACTCGGCACCGCCGTCGCGACCTGCATTTTTCCGCTGCGTGCACGTCGCTGGCAGCCGATTCTCGAACCAGTCGCGGGAAAGATTCCTTTCTCACCGCTGTGGCGCGCGACTGCCATCGGAATGATGGCCAACAATGTGTTGCCGTTGCGTGCCGGCGAAGTTGCGCGAGCGTATTCCCTGACTCGGCAAGTGCCACGTGTCGCGCTTGTTACATCGCTGAGTTCACTCGCCGTTGACCGGTTGTTTGACGCCATTGTTGTGTTGACGCTGATGTTTGGTGCGATGCTTGATCCGGCGTTTCCACCTGGCGTGCGAATCAAAGGGCTGACAATTCCGCAACTCGCGGGCTCGGGTGTGTTGTTGATGCTCGTGTTATTGGTCGGCTGTTACATCGTTGTGCTGCAGCCCGATCGTGTGCGCAGCATTCTGGGCGCTGTCTTGCGACGCGTGCTGCCGCGTTTTGAAACGCACATACTCAACGTGTTTGGACATGTCGCCGGTGGACTGGCGGTGCTCAAAGATTCGCGACGGTTTCTCGCGGTGTTGTTCTGGGCCGTTGCACATTGGTTGACACACGCACTGGCGCTCTACATCTGTTTTCTGGCGGTTGGCATTCACGTGCCCTTCACTGCCGCTCTGTTTCTGCAGGGAATTCTTGCGCTCGGTGTTGC
>JBDTTO010000043.1:0-11036 GCA_039930585.1 Gemmatimonadaceae bacterium | reverse complement strand
GGCGGCCTGGGCCAACACCACCGTGGTGAAGGGCGACCTCGCTGCGAATGTCCGCAAGCTCAAGAAAACCGCCGGCAAGCCGTTGATGATTTTCGGCAGCGGCACCATCATCGCGCAACTGACCGACAAGGGGCTCATTGACGAGTACCGGCTGGCGCAGAATCCCGTCGTGCTCGGTCAGGGTCGCACGATGTTTGAGGGCGTGCCGGGAAAAATGAATTTCGAGCGCACCCGCACGCAGAGTTTTTCAAATGGCAACATCGTGACGTGGTATAAGCCGGCTGAGTGACGGCGCGTGCTGGGCGATCCAATGTGCTCCGCGTCAACAGCAGCGCACCTTCTTCACTGCGATACGGACTCGCGGGAACGCACCACAGTCCGTCAAAATTGCGAACGTGTGAATCGTCCGCGATGGATTCAGTGGGGACCCATTCGAAGTGCACGGAGACGTTCAGCGCTTTCTCGGCAAGTTGCAGCGCAATCGGAATCGCACGGTGGGCCGTAACGGTCGGGTCGTGATTGCCGATGAGCGCGATGCGGAGCACGGTCACGGAAGCGCGCCGTAATTCGCGTACCGTCTCCCGCTCATTCTAAATCCACACATCGTTCGCCGCCGTACGTTGACCACCGGCATCACCCGTATTCAGCACACCGCGTGGCTCCACCAACATCATTACGCATTCGCTGGTCGCAACCGGTTTGTGCTCCACGCCTTTTCGCACGACAAACATCTCTCCGCTTTTGAGATCAACGCGACCGTCACGAAACTCAATTGCCATCTCGCCACTTACGACAAGAAAAACTTCGTCGGTGTCGGCGTGACTGTGCCACACAAACTCGCCCTGAATACGCACAAGTTTGAACTGACAATCGTTCATCTCGGCAATGACCCGAGGCGACCACTGCTCGGGAATGCGCGCGGATTTTTCCTGGAGGTTTATGGCAGAGTAGGGCATGGTCATTCGTTTGTATTAACGGTGCCGTCGAAAAGCTGCGGGTGGGGCTCGCGACTGCCAGCAGGCAGTCTCAAGACGAAATCATTACACAGTCTACGGCCGAGCGTGCTTGCGGGGCCAATCGGGCAACCGCAATATCGATGTGCGCGATGAAAAAATCCGCGTTACAAACGTCCCCACCTCAGGCAAATCACTATGCGTCCCTCAGCGATTGCAGCTCTCTCAGTTGGCCTGCTACTGTCGGCGTCCACGCAAAGCTGGGCCCAGGATCACATCTACAACCTGAATGGCACGTATGCCGATGCCAACGGCGGCCCGTCGCTGGCCGCGATTGGCGGGACGCTTGGCGCGAACGGTTTCAGTTTCGGGTTTAACGAAGGATTGTCGCTGACCGGCGTATTCGGTTCGTCGTACACGGTCGCAATGCGCTTTCGGTTTGACGATGTAACGGGATACCGTCGCATCATCGACTTCCAGAATCGCACATCCGACAACGGTCCGTATGTGCTGGACGGCGCGGCAAACTTCTACAACATCGCCACCGGTCCAACTGCTCCATATGCGCCAAACCAAATGGGACTTACGATTCTCACGCGAACGCAAACCGGATTGTTCACCGCGTATTTTGGTGGCGCGATGCAGTACCAATTTGCAGACAATCTTTCGGACGGCGTGCCCGCTGGCAACACCGTGAATTTCTTCCAGGACGACCTCGCGTTTGCGAACGAAGCATCTGCCGGATTCGTTGACTACATCGGTACATGGGATCGCGCTTTGAGCAGCAGGGAAGTTGCCGCATTCGTACCGGGCGGCCCTGTCACCACAACGCCGGAGCCGTCATCAATGCTGTTAGTTGGCGTTGGAATATTGTTTGCGGGAATCGCGAGAAATCGGAAACGTATCAACGTGTGATGCTGCGCTGAACATGTAGTCCAAAAAACAAAACGCCCCGCAATTCGTTGCGGGGCGTTTTGTTTTTCAATCACGAATAACTATCACACACGTTATCCAATCTGCGGACGATGCGTATGGAAGTCTGTATTGCTCTGGAACTTGTGCGCGATGCTCAACACGATGTCGTCGTTGTACAGGTTGCCCGCAATCTGCGTGCAAATCGGCTGCGGATTTTGCGCTGGCGGTGGCGCCGCCGGAGCAGCCGCTGAATCACCACCACGTCCGCCGCCTCCGCCACGACCACCCTGTCCACCTGCACGCACACCAAACGCCATCTGCACAACGGCAACCGGGTGTCCCGTTTGCGAATGCGCCCCGGTATCAGCTGCACCGATGTACGCATCCGTGTTCTCGAGATATTTCTCCCACGCGGTGATGTACATCAAACGGCGACGCTGCGACTGAATGAAATCCATCGCCGTAGGTGTGCGGCCCGGCACCCAACGATTGAGTTGACCGCTGGTTGGACCACTGCCGGTATTTGCGCCCGCTCCACCACCACCTCCTCCACCACGACCCGGTGCTGCAGCGCCCGGTGTTCCTGGTGCTGCTGCTCCCGGTGCGCCTGCTGGAGCGCCCGGCGCGCCTCCTGCTCCCGGAGCACCGCCACCACCACCACGACCGGCCTGGCGACCGTACGTCGTCTGAATGGTCGCCATGTCCATGTTCAACTCTTTCGCTTTCATCTGCACATACGAGTCAAACGCAGCGGCTGACTCGACATCAATTCCACCGGCGCTTCCCGCAACCTGCGGCGGTGCACCAAGGTCCGTTGGTTTCGCGCCGAGTGCTTTTAGTTTGTCGACGAACGCAGTGAAATACGGATCGTTGTTCGTTTGCGCACGCATACCAATACGCAACGACTTGAGATCGATGTTGTTGTTGAAATGAAACGGCATCGTGATCGAACCCGGATCATTGCGATCCGCACCATGAATGACGTTGAACACCATCGCTGCATCTTCCGCAGTGCGCGTCATCGGTCCAACGCGATCCATCGACCACGCGAGCACCATTCCACCCGCGCGGCTCACGCGACCAAACGTTGGACGCAGTGCGCTGATGCCGCACGTTGTTGCGGGACTGACAATCGATCCCGACGTTTCTGTACCAATGCCGAACGCAACACACGCGGCGCCGGTAGCAGAGCCTGGGCCCGCGGACGAACCGCTTGAACTCTGCGAAAGATTCCACGGATTTTTTGTGCCGCCACGAAACCAGTTGCCGCCTTGTGCAAACTGACCGGTTGCAAGCTTTGCAATCAACACCGCACCGGCACCGCGAAGACGCTGCACAACTTCGGCGTCCTGATCGATGATGCGATTTTCGAAATCCGCTGCGCCCCACGTAGTCGGCGTGCCCTTCACTGCAAAGAGATCTTTCACGCCCCACGGAATGCCGTGCAGCGGTCCGCGATATTTGCCGGCTTTAATTTCGGCATCGGCTTTTGCGGCATCGGCCAATCCTTGTTCTTCCATAATCGTCACGGCGCACATCAGTGTGCCGTTGTACTTCTTCAATCGATCGAGATAAATCTTCGTCAAACGTGTTGACGTGATTTTGCCACCTTTGATAGCCGCGGCAAGTCTGTACGCCGGCAGAAATGCAATGTCTTCGTCGCTGGTGGGAAACGCAGCGGTGCCCCACGGATCAACACGAAACGCGCCCGGCGTTCCGGCGGCCCACACAAACTGCTGGCGCTTGAACGCGGCCGGTCCCTTCTCGTTGTACGTCTTTTCGAGCAGCGCACCCGTGCCGCCGGGGTACGGCTGAAACGTCCACGACACCGGTTCCATGTTGTCGAGCGGCACGGGCGGCGCTGGTGGCTGTTGCGGCGCGCCTCCTCCACCGCCACCTCCGCCCGCGCGCCCCTGCGCGACGGACTTGGCGCCAAAACCAAACGTCGTCGCGGCAGCTGCGACAATGGACGTGAACACAAACTTGCGTCGGTCAATTTCGCTGACGAATCCCATCGTGTCAGCGAGCGACTCGGCCTCATTTTGCGCTTGGTCGAGCAGGTCGTGCTCGTCGAAATACGACATGTGTGGCTCCGGGGAGTGAGCGGCAGTGGGGGGACCGTCTCAAATAAAGCGCGGGCCGAGAGAGTGCAACTGATTTCTCAGTGACGGCTCGTGCTGCGTGGTGTCAGCTACACACGCATACGGCGGGAGCGCGCATCTCGTTCGCGGCGGCCGCAGCCGCATCATCCCCTACCGCGCGAAGACCGATGCCGCGAATTCCGGTTTCGTTTCGGTCAATATCTCGAGAAGCACTTTGCGCTCTGCATCCGGAAGCTGCCCAAACTCGTCGCCGCGCTCCTGTCCGCTCAAAATTTCGTACAGCCGTTTGTACACGGCCTTTCTTGCGATTTCGGGGAGCTCGTCAAATCCCCTCGAATAGATCAGGAAACTCAGAGGATATTTGAACAGACGAGTTTGCAAATCGAAGTCGCGCAACGATCGCCCCTTCGAGTCTCGCGGTCCGAGCTGTGCAAATTCCGCCGCATAATTTGACGTGCCTTTCATTGGGCCATCAATTGGAGCCGCGCCAATGAACAACATGTCGCGGACAAGACGTTCGACCGCTGAAAGCAGTCGGGTACTTGTCACAATCTTTGTTTGCGCGAATGTCGTGTCCTTGAGATAACGCGAGACAGCCGAATCTTCGCGCAACGCTTTCACTGCGGCATCGCGTACAACCGTCATTGAGTTGTGTACGCTCGTTTCATGCACCAATACCATCAGCGCCACGATATCGCTGTGCGGCGCAATGTATGGATCCAGTTCAACCTTTCCGTTCAGATTGGTGCGCTGACTTTCCACAACGAAATCGAGTTGCTTGCGAGCGTCGGCGCGATCGTCAAAATCGGAAAAGGTCTTGGGTGAAAACACGTTGCCGGAGTGCGTTCCGCTTCCAATCGTGCCCGTCACATACCAACCACCAAAACGATTTCGCACCGGCGTCGCGTCAACTGTTGGGCCTTCGTGTACGGCCGAGAGGAAGTAGCCGCTTTTGTCGACGATGGAAGACAACACCATGAAACCGGGAACGCCGGTTGTTGAACGCGACCGATGACACGACAAACACGTGTTGTTGCGCTTGAACGATGGTTTTTCTTTTAGTTCCTGATCAAGCGTGTAGAACACCGCGCCTTCCGTTGGACTGACTGTGGCAATTTCCAGAAATTCACTGCCCTGCACAAATCCCACGTACACTTCGTCGTTGAAATACAGCGCGCGTGGTGCCCACGTTGCGATCAGCTCCGTTTGCAAACTGGTGCGGGAAAACACCAATCCTTGCGAAGAAACCGGAACTTTAAGTGCGCTCAACACCGAACGCAGATACCCGTTCAACGTGTCGTGCACGAGTGAAACGGTGCCCGCATCCATTTGGGCTTGCAGTCGCGTAATCGGATCGTTGGATACCTGCTGCTGAACTGCATGCGCCATCGTCGGCTCGGCGGAGTTTTCTCCGCGGGTCGAAACACCGAAAGCAAATGACACCGCGAGCACTGGCATGCTCACGAGCAGCAGCGGGAAACGCATGGAAGACGACCCTTTGATCCTGGACTGGCTAAATACGCATCCTTGATGCAGCTTTATACGCACCGGGCCCAGGAGTGTTGAGGGAGCCGGTTTCAGCCGATCGTTCCCTCTCGTCGCCCATGCGCCTTACGCAATTTTCCGACTACGCGCTGCGCCTTTCGTTATTCCTGGGCGCACATCCCGATCGGCTTGTGCCGATTACGGAAATTGCGGAATCGTACGGCATTTCGTATCACCATCTCACCAAAGTGGCGACGATGTTGAGCGAGGCGGGGGTGGTTGAGGCCGTGCGGGGGCGAAACGGAGGATTACGCCTTGCAATGGCGCCGTCTGCCATCAATATCGGCTGGCTTGTGCGACAAACCGAACCCGACATGATTCTTGTCGAGTGTTTCGATCACGAGAAAGATGCGTGTCCGATTACGAAAGAATGCCGATTGCGTCGCGCGCTCAAGGATGCACTGCGCGCATTTCTGCAAACGCTGGACGAATACACGCTGGCCGATTTCCTGGGCAACGCGCCACAACAGCAGCGGTTGGTGCAGCTGTGGCGCGTGAACGCGGCGGTATAACGCGGCGGTATAACGCGGCGGTGTAACGCGCCGGTGTAACGCGCCGGTGTAACGCGCCGGTGTAACGCGCCAACTCTTGCGCTTGTCAGTCAACAATAAAAAGCGTCGCCCCACCAACCGTCGACGAACGATGCGGCTCGGCACCATCGGCCACCTGATAACTCGCGCCCGGAGTGAGCAGAAAAACACGGCCGTCTTTGAGCTCTGTCCGAAGCTCGCCGGCGAGGCAGAGCAGAATGTGCCCTTTCTCGCACCAATGATCAGAGACGTATCCTTCGGAGTATTCAACCATGCGCACACGAATGCTGCCGAAGTTGCGAGTGCGCCACGTGGCCACACCGCGTTCGCCGGCGTGTTGCGTGCGAGGAACGTCCGACCAGTTCGTGATGCCAAAGGGAATGTCTGATATCTGCACGGCAACTCGCGGTGAGTGGATTCGATTGCAACAACCGAACGTCGATTAACAGTTTGTGCTGAAGCTCAACCGGCCTTCTGCACTTCGTAAACAAGATGTGCCATGCCAGTGCCCCACGCTTCAACCGACATCAAGCGCAACGGTGGAGTGACAATACGTCTTGGCAACAACGGCGCGCCGGCGCCAAGTGTCACTGATGCCATGCTGACCAATAGTTCATCCAACAAACCGTGGTCGTGAAACTGACCAACCATTTCACCGCCGCCAACGATCCACACATTCTTTCCGCTGGCCGCGGCGACCATCTCCGCGTGCACTTCGGGAACGGGCGCTTTCGTAAAACGAATATCTGCACCCGGAACGCCGGGAAGTGTTCGTGATGTGAACACCCACGTTGGCATCGTATATGGCCACGGTTGTTTCATGTCAGCACCGGGATTGATCATGTGTTCCAGCAGCCATTCGTATGTGGTGGAGCCCATCGCCAACGCGCCCACTTTCGCGATGAAATGCTGATAGTTGTCGCCCGGTCCTTCGCCAAACTGAAACAGCCAGGAAAGCGAGTTATCAGGGTCGGCAATAAAACCATCGAGGCTGGTTGCTGTGTAGTATTGCGTTTTCATTGGAAGAAATGCGACAGAGTGAACAGGCGGGATGTTCGGGCGGAATGTTCGGGCGGAATGTTCCGGCGGAATGTTCCGGCGGCGCGAAGGTGTCAACTCACTGGCCGTGCGATGTAGCTGGCCCCGGAACTGTGTCGATATGTTCGGGGATCATTACTGTAGCGTACACGAGAATAGTTAGGATCCACGCACATTTCCATCACGATGGAGTCGCACCATGCGCGCAGCCAAATATCTGGCCGTCTTACCCATCGTTGTATGTCTGGCATTCACCAGTAAAGCCGCGCGCGACCCGGATGGCGTTCCGTTTCCCGAGGGATATCGCAGTTGGGTACACATCTCAAGTGCGGTGGACACATCCGGTCCGCGCGGCGCGGGTATGCATCACATATACGCCAACCCGCAGGCGATGGAAGGTTATCGCTCGGGAAAATTTCCGAACGGTTCGTTCATTGTATTTGACCGGCTCAACGTGAACGTCAATGGTGCAACAACCAAGGCGAGTGGGCGTCAGTTGATTGATGTGATGATGCGTGACACCGCAAGATTCCGCGACACCGGCGGGTGGGGCTTCGATGAATTTGTTGGCGACAGTCGCACGCAGCACGCGTTTCCTCAATCGAGTGCGCCAACGTCGTGTTTCAACTGCCACGCGCAGCGCAAAGCCAACGATTTTGTGTTTACGTCCTTTCCGGACGCCGACCGTATGGCACGATAGTTCGCTGATTCGTTAGTCGCGCTCAATTACATCGAAGATCATCGGTATTACAGAGAACGACAACGTCATCCGTCCTGCAATTCCGTGTTCGCGCCGAAACGCGCCGCGATTTCAGGCAGGAGATTGCGGAATCGTGTTGTTGGGTTCGTCTCGCAACAACACCAACGCCAACAGCACCGCACCAATCGACACTCCAACATCCGCCACGTTGCAGATAAACAATCGGTGCGTGCCGAAGCCGAGGTCGATGAAATCAACCACACCCTGCGGATAACGAATGCGATCGAAGATGTTTCCAATCGCACCGCCACACGTGAGTGCGAGCGCCGCTGCTGCGAGCCGTGCACGAGGCGCCGACTTCCAATAAATGCGCATCATCACGACCAGGATCGTCAACATCATCGCAATGAGAACTGCGCGCTCCCAATTGCCAAAGATTGGCTGCAAGTCAAATCCAAACGCCGTATCCGGATTATAGACAAGCGTAAATCGCACGAGTGAATCCAGAAACTCATGCGAAACCAGGCCAGGGCTCAACATTTGAACGGCCAGATCTTTACTGGTGCAGTCAGCGAGCACCAGAACGAACAACAACGGCCAGAACGTGCGAGCCTTGGGCGACATGCGAGTTATGGAGAGTGGTTGGGCGGGGATTACTTCAGCAGACGGCCGTCTTACGTTTCCACGGTATAGATGTTCCCCCCGAAGTCCGCCGCGATGGAGTGCGCACCAAACCACTGTCCGGGCTGCCGGCCACAATCGCGGTGTCGAGTGCGGCTACCCACGAGGCCGACAATGGTCATGGCATCTTTCGCACGGGAGCCAACGACTTTGGATACATGGTCAGTCGCGCATAGTGTGAAGTGTCGAGCAACAACGCACAGATGTCGCGCAGCTCTACGGTCGTAATGTTCTTGATTCGTTCGGGATGCGTAGTGATGCTGTCCAGCGACCAGGAAAGTCGCGCGTGTTGCGACAATTCACCGGCCCAATACTGGTTGCTCTCACCGGAATTGTCGAAGTCGCGCAGCCGCGATGTGCGCACTTTCGTCATTTCCACTTCTGACGGACCTACGGTGCCCAATCGCTTCAACTCGGCAAACGCCACCGTTGCCAACGAATCGATACGATCGGCCGCGGCTTCAAACTCGATGTCAAAACGATATCGCGCGGGCGCTACGAGGTTAACCGAAAACCCGACGTCAACTCCGTAGGTACCACCCATCGTTTCGCGAAGACGCTGCTCAAGCGCCAACTGCGCCACGTCTCGCACCAGGCTGGCGCGTTCGCTTGTCTCCATCGTATAGCTGATCGGTCCGGACAACATGATACGCGTTTTGGCGCGGGGACCAACGCCCGCATAAATCCTGCGATCAACAATACCGGCGGGAAATCGAATACCATCGTCGCGCGATTGCTCGCGAACTCCACCGGGCAGCGATGCAAGGTATTGCTCAATCAGCGGACGCACACGCGTCATCGTGAAATCGCCGGTCATTACCAACGTAAAACTGGCTGCGTTGGACATGCGCGCATTCCAGAATGACAACGCCTTTGGCAAAGTGACTGCATTGTAGAACGACGACGTGTAGCGCATCGCCCGGCGATCGTGTTGCATCGAAATGGCGTTGGCGCTGTCTTCGAATACGTCGTCCGGATTTGAACTTCGAAGCGCAGTACCCGCGAGCATACGTTCACGAAAGCGACGGAATGCTGCAGTATCCGCACGCGGCGCCGTAAAGTTGAGATAGAGCACTTGAAACAGTTGCTCAATGTCACGCGGAGCAACTTCGCCGTCAAACCTGATAGCGTCGTTTGATACGGACTGTGTAAACGAAAGCGAAGACGAGTTCAGCAAGCGGTCAAGTCGCGTGCCAGTTAGTGGTCCGATGCCGGTGGTCGAAATGACGGCGTCCGAAAGATAGGCCGACTCGAAGTCCGCAGGACTGGCCAGCGATGCCCCGCCCGAACCGAACATTCGAAACTCGATGTGATCGTCGGTAAACTCTGTTGGTTTGAGAATGACGTGCATTCCGTTGGACAACGTCAACTCCGATACGTCAATCTCCCTTCGCGTGGTCTCGGAGACTATGCGTCCCGCTGTCGGAAGATTGGGAACGAGTTTGACAGAGTCCGGTGGTTCGACCGGAAGCGAAGTCATCACGGAAGCAACGCTTCGAACCTTTTCAATCAACTGATCGGAGGTCACTGACGTCGTGGTCATGTTCACGGGATGCGTGACTGTAATCAACGCTGAACTGTCGATGAGTGCGTGACGCGCAGCCATCATGACATCGGCCGGGTGCACGGTTGGAATCACGCGCTCCGCGAGGTTGTAGTAGTACGCCCTGGACAACACGACATCACCATCGATGTATTTGGTGACATAACTGTCCGCGAGATCTGAAGATGTCCGGCTCCATTCGGATTCCCGCCACTGCGATTTCACGAACGCTTCTGTGCGTTCAGTCAACTCCCGCTCGGTCGGACCATGTTGTTTCAGCCGATTAATTTCTGTCGCAAGAAGTTCAAGCGCACGAAGCACGTTCTTGTCCGAAACGTTGGCGCCAATGTATTCCGCCTCTAGTGGTCGCGCGGGATTGTGCGTGTCTGCATACGCGGAGAGAATGGGTGAGTCGGGCGTGTCCGCGATATCGTTCAGCCTGGCCGTGAGAATCTCTCGCCAGAGTTCTGCGAGCAACCACGCGCGGTAGTCACTCACCGTTTTGAATGAAATTCTGTCGTGCGGAAAGAACAGCGAGAGACGTGTTTCTGTCGCTTCGTCGTCGGCCAGTGTGGCGGCACGAAGATGGTTCGCCAACGGAACGGTAAACGTCGAGCGCTTCTTCTGATTCAGAGCAACAGGAATCGAACCGAAGTGTTTGTTTACAAGCTTCTTTACACTTGGTTCGTCAATGTCGCCAACAACCACGATCGCCATCAAATCCGGTCGGTACCACGTCTCGTAAAAACGACGCATTTCGCGCAGATCAAATCGACGGAGCACAGTGGTGTCTCCAATTGGCGCTCGTGTTGGATATCGCGAATCTGCCAGCAACAGCGCGTTACGCTGCTCCGAAAATCGTGCACCTGCACCCTGCCTGGACCGCCACTCTTCAAAAACCACGCCGGCTTCCGCGCGCGCTTCCGTTGCATCAAACGTCGCCTGATGCGCCATCTCGGCCAGAATTATGATTGCGGTATCCAGCGCTCCCGGACGATCCGTCGGCACGGTGATTCTGTACACCGTCTC
>JBDTTO010000042.1:0-11218 GCA_039930585.1 Gemmatimonadaceae bacterium | reverse complement strand
CCCACGACGTCGCGCTTGGTCGGTACATCGTTTCAATCAACACACCTTTGTATCCGCTGGCATCCCAGCGCAGATTTGGTGCGGCCGCAAATGCGAAATCGCGCACACTGTCGGCGTGAAAGATCCACGTTGACGCACCGGTCGCCGGACGCGTGCGCGTCGCGTTACCAGCTTCTTCTTTCGTGATGATCGCGATGGCAGTATCGCTCTTGCGTGCTGCAGCGAGGCGCGTTCGCTGTGACGCAGTGAGCACGGATGCTGCATTCGTCAACTGTCCAGTCGCAGTGACTATGTAGTCCTTTGGCACATTGAGCGTCACATCAAAACTTCCGTACTCGAGATAGAACTCGCCGGCACCAATGTACGGTTCATGATTCCATCCGTGAACATCGTCATAAACGGCAACCCGAGGATACCACTGGGCAATTTCGTAGAGGGCGCCATCGTGCCCCATGCGTCCGCCGCCCTGCAGCGGAACTTTGAAATGCCAGGCCATGTCAATCGCAACGGTCGCGCCAGTCGCAAGCGGAGCCGCAAGCTCAACGCGCATGGTTGTGCCGTAACGTGTTCGTTTGGGAGATACGCCAGCAATGGTCATTGACTCCAGCGTGCCACCACCGGAAAAACCCTGACACGAGAAATCAAAGCTCGAACTGAGAAATACGAGCGGCGGTTGATTCAACACATTGGTAATACTGTTAGGCTCGCACAGATTCTGTTCGACGTGAAACCAGATGTAACGCAACGCCTCGGGCGAATGATTGGTGTACGTAATCGTCTGCTTGCCGCGCACTTCGTTCTGCGCCGGATCAAGCGTTGCCGTAATGCGATAGTTCACGCGCTGCTGCCAGTACTGAGCGCCGGGTCTACCCGCGCCAGTGCGCATTGTGTTGGCGCCCGGCAAGTCCAACGGACGAAAACGCGAACTGTCTGCAACCCGTTGCTCGGCACTTTGCGCGCTCGCGGCGCGCGAGTCGAACGCAAGAGCCGCCAGCAGCAGCGCCACGATCAGAATCGTTCCATGAATGATTAAAGGGTCAACTGGCCGGGATTCTGAATCGTTGTTTATGGCTTCGGTGGCTTCGCGCAAATTTTGGCGAAACTCGCGGATGCCAGCAGGTAGCAGTCTGAACATGTTCATCGCGTCAACGGGTGCACTCGAACAGGTCGCACCTCGACATCAGTGTCCAGGTGGCGGCCTGTGCTAAAGTACGTCACACCCGCCGAGTCGCAACATGTCCACTGGCATCGGCGTGCACGGAGATGGCCGGTTATGCTCCAAATCATAACAGTTCCGCATCGGAACCGTCCTTGACGCTGCCGGCGTTGGTGGTGAACGTCCAACGAGAGAGCAGCGAACCCCGCGCGCACCGGACATTCCCATCAACGACCCTCGCTCGTCATCACACGAATCGCTGCGCGACGAACTTGTTGTGCGCACGCGCTTTGTGCCGCCCGCGCTACGACGTCACATCATCGCGCGCCCGCGTGTTGAAGCGATCATTGACGGCGCACTGGAATTTCCGCTCACTATTGTAAAAGCGGAGCCGGGCTACGGAAAAACAACGGCCGTTGCTTCGTGGTTGAGTGCAACGGGGCACGCGCACGTGTGGTACAACGTCGGCGAAACCGAAGCCGACCCGCGCATTTTTCTGCTGCACCTCGTGCAGGCATTGCGCTCGATTCATCCGGATATCGGAAAACACGCGGTATCTTTGCTTGAGCACGGTGATCAGGCGCCGCGATTGTGGGATACCACGGTTGATGCGCTCAGCAACGATCTGCTGGATCGACTGACGACGCGAACGGTGCTTGTACTTGACGACTATGATCGCCTCAACAGTTCGGAAGTAAACGCGATTATCGGTCGATTGGTGGAGAGCATGCCACCGCTGCTGCATCTCGTGATTACCGCGCGACGCATGCCCAGCTTTCGCGGACGCGCTCGTTGGCGAGCCTCCGGCGAAATGCTGGAAGTTTCGCGTGCTGATCTGGCGTTCACGACGGATGAAGTCGCATCGCTGTTGGAACGGCGACTCTCGCAGCCTCCGTCGCGCGAAGTTGCGTTGGCCGTCGCGGCCGAAACCGAAGGTTGGCCAATCGCGCTGCAGATGCTAAGCGACAGTCTTGGCGCCACTCGCGAAGAAGCGCTGGACAGTTTGCTCGAACGCATTCCAGGCCCGTCTGATTTGTTGTTCGATTATCTCGCCGAAGAAGTATTTCTGCGACAGACACCAGAAATGCGCCGTTTCCTCGGTGAGAGTGCGCTGTTGCGTCGACTGGATCCCGAAACGTGTGATCGCGTACTCGGTTCACGCGACACCGCCGAAGTGCTGCGACTGCTCGAAAATAGTTCGCTGTTTGTCACGGCTGATGGTGGGTTTCGATATCATCATCTGTTTCGTGATTTTCTGCTCCGACGTTCGGGAGTTTCTACAGAACGAAGATTGGAGTTGCATCGCGAAGCGGCGTCGTACTTCAGCGCGCGCGGTGACGACGAAGAAGCTGTCAATCACCTGATGTCTGCGGGTGATTTCGCAGGTGCTTCCGAAGCTTTAGTGCGTCTCGCCGGTCCAATGTCTGTCACGGGGCGTCATCAAACATTTCGGCGGTGGCTTGATCAACTGCCGAAAAGCGTTCTTGCTGATTCGCCGGAGTTGTTGCTGGCGTTGGCAGAAACCTCGCGCATTGCCTGTCGCTACGCCGAAGCGCTGCCGGCTTATATCGAGGCGCAACGTCGCTTTCGCGAACGTGGCGATGTTGATGGGGAGTTGCGCTCGTTACGCGGACACGTTTCGTACTACCTGGATACGGTGCAACCAGCGCGTGCCGAGCCGTTGCTTCGTGAAGCACTGCGACTCACGCGCCACAATAAATCCGCGCGCAACGATGTATTTCTCCTGCTGGCCGAAAACCGACTGAACGCGGGCGAATTACGTAAGGCCGAACGTCTGTTTCGCGCAGTGAACTGGGCGCAACATCGGGATCTGGCGGGCGACATCAACCCGCGCGTCTATGTGCGGCAAGGCCGCTTTGTCGAAGCGCACCAAATTATTGAAGCCAGTCACCGTCGCGAACTCGATTCAAACAACAACGCACGCGCGCCACGTTCGCATCGCGAATCGTCTGCGATGCTGGCGTGGACCGATATCATGGTTGGCGAATCCGAAAACGCCCGGCAGCACGCCAGCGAGTCCATGGAAATTGGCCAACTGTTGGGCTCACCCGTCGTCGAATGTATTGCTGTCGCACGCGTTGGACTGGGATGGCTAACCGGTCATGATTACGACGTAACGCGAGCCACTGAGAGTTTTACCGACGCGATTCGCATGGCTGAACGTATTGGTGTTTCGCGATTCAAAGTTGAACCGTTGCTTGGCATGACGATTGTACACGGGCTGGAAGGGCACGCGGACAAGGCTGAAGCCACTGGACGCGAGGCGCTCGTCATCCTGAAAGACACGGGCGATCAATATGTGCGCGGCGTCATGTGTGCGGCGCTTGGCGCAGCGTTGGTGCAATCAAACGGACTGCTCGCTGAGTCGTGGTTGATGGAGGCCGAACAGTTGGCGGAGCGTAATGGCGATCGCTTTGTGATGTGTGTGGCGGCGCTGTGGTTGGCCATTCACTATGCGAAGGCCGGACAGTCTGCAGCTGCTCGTCAGAACTTTACGCGCGCCTTGGAGCGTGCACAGGCAAACGGCTACGCGTTTCTGTTTGGCGGTGCGCCGCTTCTTGCGCCAAAAGATTTTGGCCTCATTCGCAGCCTGTTGCGTCGGGCGCAGGAGCATCCTGATGTCGGATCGTATGCGCGCGATCTGATTCAGCAGATTGAACCAAACGAAGTCGCGGCCGATGCCGCTGCGGCCGATAGTCTGGCAACCGCGCCGCTCTACATTCAGACGCTCGGACCGTTTCGCGTGTGGAGAAAGGGGCAGGAGATAGAGCGCGCTGCGTGGAGTCGTGAGAAGGCGCTGCATCTTTTGCAGTATCTGGTGTGCAATCGCAATCGCGCGGTTCATCGCGATGAAACGATTGAAGCGTTGTGGCATGGCAGTGCATCATCAACGGCGACTACCGGATTGCGAGTGGCGTTGAGCGCATTGCGCAACGCGCTTGAGCCCGAGCGCGAAGCCGGCGCGGAGTCCACCTTCGTACGCCGGGATGGAGAAGCGCTGCGATTGGCGAGCGAGTTTGGTGTACGTGTTGATGCGGACGAATTCAGCAGACTGCTCAAATTCGCGCGTGCGAGTGAAAGCACCAACGTTGAGCAAGCCATCACACGTTACGAGCGTGCGCTCTCGTTGTACCGTGGTGAATTTCTTGGTGACAATCGATATGCAGCGTGGGCGGAAGCGGAACGACAGGAACGTCGACGCGAGTATTTGACACATGCTGAACGTCTGGCTGGTTTGCTGTTGCGCGTTGATGAGTATGAGCGCGCCGGTCGGTGGGCCGAAACCATGTTGCAACACGATCCGCTATGGGAGGCGGCGTACGCGTTGCTGATGGAGGCGTATTGGCGTCAGGGTAATCGCGCCCTGGCCGTTCGCGCATTCAATCGGTGCCGCAAACGGCTCAAGGATGCGCTGGGTGTCGCGCCTTCCAGCCGCACGGTTGCGTTGCTCGCACAAATTTCCAATCGCGACGATGCGAGTACCTAACCTGTTCTGTTGTATGAAGATAGGGCGTAACAATCTCACAATCTGTAACGCCGTTGTAACCCGTCAGGAGCGCACGCTTTGCAGACTCGGCTTCCCACCCTGAGCCGGACCAGCCGTCAACAGCGATGTGTCTTTTGCATCGCACCTACCGTTGGCGTGACCCAACCCTTCCAACTGGTCTGCTCCCACACGCCCTCGTGGAGATAACCGACATGCACAATCGATCGCGTTCCATTCCTGGTACGCGGCTCATTCCGCGCCAACTTCGCTTCGTCACAAGTGTTGGTGCGCTGCTTCTCGCTCTGCCGTTCGCATTGTCCGCGCAGGGCAATGGCAGCATCACTGGCGTTGTCACTGATCAATCCAAGGGCGCGGCAGTTGGCGCGCAGGTGACCGTTACCGGCACTTCATATGCAGCATTAGCGGGACTTGATGGTCGCTATCGTATCTCGGCAGTCGCGCCCGGTACATACGTGTTGAGCGTCAAGCGTATTGGTCAAAAGGCTCAGACAATTTCGGGCGTTGTGGTCAAGGCCAACGAAGAAACCAAAGCGGATGTCACGCTGGAATCTGCGCCGACCGCGTTGAGTGGTGTTGTTGTTTCGGCGTCACGTCGTGTTGAGAAGATCACCGACGCACCTGCAACTATCACCACCATCAGTACGGAAACACTCGACAATACCGTCGGCAACAGCATTGCAAGCGCGTTCAAGGAAGTGAAGGGACTCGACTTCATTCAGGTTGGCATGCTGGGTATTGCGGTCAACGCGCGCGGATTCAATTCGTCGTTCAACACGCGTGTGTTATTCGTTGAAGACGGTCGCATTTCCGTGATTCCGGAAAGCGGCCTGCCAACGGGCTCGCTGTCACCGGTGCCGAAAGTTGATATCGCGGGCATCGAAGTACTCGTTGGACCGGGCTCTGCATTGTACGGACCGGATGCAGCGAACGGTGTTGTGTCAACGCGCACGAAAGATCCGCGTCAATTTCCGGGACTCACGATGGAAGTATCCGGCGGCAATCGCGGATACAAGGACGTGCAGGGTCGGTATGCCGGCGTCAAAGGAAACTTCGGTTACAAACTGACTGGCGAATACCAGGAAGCAAACGATTGGCAGAACGATCTCACGTACAATTCCGGCGGAACGATTGTCGCGGCGGGAACTGCTAACACGATCAAGGAAACGGGCCTCAAGTTGCCCATCAGCTACGACGCGAACGTAGCGCGCACGACTGGTGGCGTTGTGTACTACAACGGTGCGAACCGCGCCTCATTGGATGCCGGTATCAGCAACACCAACGGCGTCGGACAAACGAACGTCGGACGCAATCAGCTTACCGATTGGCGTTACAACTTTGTGCAGGGGCGCTACACAACGCCACACTGGTATGTCAGTGGTTATCGCGAACAATCGCAATCAGGCAAATCATTCGCGCTCAATCGTTACGCGGGCGCACAGCTTGCGAATCCAACGTTTTCGGCCGATTCGCTGCGTCAGCTGTCCGATTGGCCCAGCGACGGGCGGCTGTATGCGGCCGAAGTGCAGGGCAACTACATGTTGCGTCCGCTACTGAATACGGCGGCCGTGTTCGGCGTGCAGTATCGCACGGACGTAGTCAGCAGCGATCGGCAGTGGCTCACTGATCGCATCCTCAAAAAGGACATCAGCAACAGTCAGCAAGGGTTGTACGCGCAAACGACCACGCCGTTTGGCCGTTGGCTCGATGTTGTGCTGGCCGCGCGTCTTGATTATCCCGAAACGTACGAGAAACAATTCAGCCCCAAGGCCGGTTTGGTTTTCAAGCCAGCCGCCGATCAAGCCATTCGTGTGACATACAACAAGGCGTTCAAAGCGCCAACGATTCTGCAAACAAGTTTCTTTATTCCTGACTGGACATCCATCATCTCGATATATGGCAACACCGATGGATTCACCGTCAAGAACGCGGCGGGCGCAACAACGGCCACGTACAAGCCACTCGTGCCGGAAACAAACAAGACGTGGGAAGCGGGCTACAAGGGTGTGTTGATGGACAAGTTGTTCGTCGATGGTACGTACTACCATTCGAACTACGAAAACTTCATGAGCCCGTTGGCCGTGGTATCAAACCCGTTTGCAGGTGCGGCGGCGACCTACTCGTATCCGACCGCAAATCCAAACGGCATTCCGGTGAACGCCGCGGGCACCGTGGTGAACGCGGCCGGCACGACGCCCATCATGCTCACGTATTACAACACGGGCAAAGCCACCATCTCCGGCGTGGACGTTGGCGTGAATTACTACGCGACCAGCAAGCTCGAACTGCGCGGCACACTTTCAACGGTCAAACTTTCGAACCTCGAAGTGACAACCGCCTTGGCCGAAGCGGCGGCACTGAACGCGCCGGACACGAAGTACACGCTTGGCGCCACCATGAAAAACATGGGACTGTTCACCGCGGGCCTCACGTTCCGCAACGTGAACGGCTACTACTTCCGCTCGGGCACGAACACTGGTGTGATTCCAACGTTGGGAACGCTTGATGCCAGTGTGTCAATGCGCATTCCGCGGCTGCACAACGCCCTGGTCAATCTGGGCGTGAGCAACCTGTACTCGTGCACCAGCGAGAGCGTGACATACAAAGCGGGCACAGTACCGGCCAATTCCGTCATCAACACCCGTGACAAGAAGTGCGGCTTCGATCGCAAGCACATTGAGATGATCAACATGCCCGCGATTGGCGCGATGGGATTTCTGGGCCTTCGTCTCACGCGCTAATGAGCACGAACACATTAAGTTCGCAACGCGCGACGGCTAATACCGTCAACGTTGGCGACATCGACATGTACTATCTGGACACCGGCGGTAACGCGCCGCCGGTGTTGTTGTTGCACGGACTCTCGGCCAACGCAAATTCGTTTGGCGGTATCATGTCGGCCGGCGATCCAACCGCATTCCGTTTCATCGCACCTGATTTGCGTGGCCGGGCACGAAGCGGTAAGCCGGCCGTCGGTTATGAAATGGCCGATCATGCGCGCGACGTCATTGCACTCCTCGACGTGCTGGGCATCAAGCAAGTGATTCTCGGTGGACATTCATTTGGCGGATATCTCGCGATTTATATCGCGGCCAATTATCCCGATCGCATTTCGCGCGTGCTGGTGATTGACGCGGCCATTTCGTCACACCCGCGCATTGCGGTTTTGTTGAAACCGTCGCTGGATAGACTTTCCGCGGTTGCCACATCGCCCGATGATTACCTGGCGGAGATTCGTTCAGCGGCCTATCTGAACGGATTGTGGGATGACACCATCGAAGCCTACTTCCGCGCCGAGCTTTCGGAGAATCCGGACGGTACCGCACAATCGGCCACGAGCTCAAGCGCGATCGCACAGTCGTCGTATGGCATCGCAATCGAGCCATGGCTCCATCACGTTCAACAAACCAAACAACCCGTGCTACTGTTGAACGCTGTTGATGCGTTCGGGCCGCAAGGAACTCCGCCGCTGTTTGATGAAGTTGTGTGTCGCGCAACGGCAAAGGCATTCCCCAACGGTACGTACGAACAAATTCCCGGAAATCACATCACGCTGTTGTTTGCCGATGGTGCCAGCGCCATTCGCACTGCACTCGAAAGGTTTGCTCGGCAGGCAACGGCGTGAGTGTTCCTGTGGCGGCTTCGCGCTCCGCGGTGGTGGGTGAAGCCGCCACGCAGACTTCAACTCTGCAGGATTCGGCATTGGAAGAGTTGACGATGCGTCGCGTTTCGCTTCGCATTCTGCCGTTCATGTTTGTGTTGTACATCTTCAATTTTCTGGACCGGTCCAATGTTGGATTGGCCGCGCTGCAAATGAATCAGGATTTAGGCTTCAGTTCCGAGGCGTTCGGACTGGGTGCCGGAATTTTCTTCATCGGGTACGCGCTGTTTGAGGTGCCGAGCAATTTGTTGCTGGTCAACGTTGGTGCGCGAAAGTGGATTGCGCGCATCATGATTTCATGGGGAATCATTGCATCGGCCATGATGTTTGTGTCCACGCCCATGCAATTCTACGTACTGCGGTTTTTGCTCGGTGTTGCGGAGGCCGGATTCTTTCCCGCCATCATCTATTATCTCAGCCAGTGGTTTCCGGCAAAGATGCGCGCGCGTTCGATGGCGCGTTTCATGATTGCAATTCCTTTGGCAGGGTTGATTGGCGGACCGTTGGGTGGATGGTTGTTGGATCTGGACGGCAAGGCCGGATTGCAGGGATGGCAGTGGTTGTTTGTGGTCGAGGGGATTCCGTCGGTGTTGCTGGGTTTGGTGACGCTCAAATTCCTGACTGAACAGCCGCGTGATGCCACATGGTTGTCGGCGCCGCAGCGGCTATGGCTTATGGAGCGGCTGCGCAAAGATCAAATCGAGCATCCGGCCGATCATGGCATGCCACCGTTGCGAGCGTTGTTGCATCCGCTGATTTGGTTGGCTGCGATTCCCGAAATGTTGGTAACGACCGCCGGCTATGCGTATCTGTTTTGGGGTCCGCTGTTGATTCGCGAGACACTTAAAACCAGCAACATGATGATTGGTTTGTGGGGAGCCGCGATTGCCGTACTCAGTGCGGCCGCGATGTTGTTGATGGGTGCGCATTCGGACAAGACTCGAGAGCGGACCGGACACGCGGCGATATGCGCTGCGTTTGTTTCGCTGGGTTGTGTTGGCGCCGCGGTGTTTCAGAATCCGTATGCGAAAATTGCCAGCCTGATTCTCATGCAAGTGGCGGTCATCAGTTTCCTTGCGCCGTTCTGGTGCATTCCCAGTTTGTTGCTTAGTGGATCGTCAGCAGCGGTGGGAATCGCATTGGTCAACGCCATTGGAAACGTGGGTGGTTTCATCGGGCCCACTGCGATCGGGTATTTGCGCACGCGCACTGGTGGTGACACCGGCGCGTTTCTTGGACTCGGCGCGATGGCCGCGACTGCGGCCGTAATTATTTTCCTGATGGGAAAAACACCCCAGCTTCGCAATCAGCGGGAAAGCACGGTATGAACGTTGGCTCCCTTGTTGCGCGGCACGCGCGTTATCGCGGAGATCATCTCGCGCTCGTGTGCGACGATCGCCGATTCACGTTTACGCAACTTGCGGCTCGTGTAAATCGCCTCGCCAACGCGTTCGTGTCCCTCGGTTTGCAGAAAGGCGACAAGCTTGCGGTGGTAATGCCAAACTGCGAAGACGTGTTGGTCACGTACTGGGCCGCGATTCAGATTGGATTGGTATTGGTCCCGCTCAGCCCACTGCTGCGTGGGCCTGCGCTCGCATCGTTGCTGAAGGATTCCGATTCGGTTGCTCTGGTACTGGCCGACAGCATGGCCGACGAAGTTGATGCCATCAGGCAGGAACTGACCGCCATTCGCACCGACCGATACATCAAACTTGGTGGCAGCGCCCGCGGTGGGTATCAGAACTACAATGCGTTGATTGATGCGCAGTCAGCTGCGGCGCCGCCGTTCGTTGATATTGTGGATGAGGATGTGTTCAACATCATCTACAGCAGCGGCACGACCGGATTGCCCAAAGGCATCGTGCACACGCATTACACTCGCGCGAACTATTGCAGTCTGTTTGCGTCAACGTGGCGCATGACCCCCGAAAGTGTCGTGATGCACGCCGGGTCGCTGGTGTTCAATGGTGCATTTTGTACGCTGATGCCCGCACTGCTACTCGGCACGACTTACGTGTTGCAACCACGATTTGATGCGCAGGAGTTCATCAACATTGTGGAACGCGAGAAGGTCACGCACATCATGATGGTGCCGTCGCAGATTATTGCGGTTATGAACGCGCCCAATTTCTCCCCGGAAAAGTTGCGCACGTTGCAAATGCTTGGCTCCGTCGGAGCGCCGCTGCATCGCGAACACAAAGATCGCCTGACCAGCGCGTTGCCTGGAGTCTTCTACGAGTTATACGGATTGACTGAAGGCGTTATCACTGTGCTGGACAAAGATGACGTCGCGCGGAAAACGGGCTCGGTTGGCGGACCTCAGCCGTTCTTCGAAATTCGAATTGTCGGCGAAGAAGGCATCGACGTACCAGTTGGCGAAGTTGGGGAGATTGTTGGTCGCAGTCCCTTCTTGACCACGGGATATTACAAGCGACCCGATCTCACGTCCGCGGCAATTCGCGATGGCTGGATGTTCACCGGCGACATGGGATACCTCGACGCCGACGGGTATCTCTACCTGGTTGATCGCAAGAAGGACCTGATCATTTCTGGCGGCGTGAATGTCTATCCGAAGGACATCGAGGAAGTTGTGGTTACACATCCGGACGTGCTGGAAGCGGCGGTGTTCGGCGTGCCAAGTGACAAGTGGGGAGAAGCGCCGCTCGGTGCCGTTGTGCTGAAGCCAGGTTGCACTACCGAGGCTGCAACGCTCAAAGCATGGGTCAACGAACGCGTTGGCGCACGGTACCAGCAGTTGCATGACGTAGTGATTCTGAGCGAGTTTCCCCGGAACGCTGCCGGCAAAACACTGAAACGCGTGATGCGCGACGAATACTGGAAAGGGCGGACGGAGCAGATATGATGAAGAGCCTGG
>JBDTTO010000041.1:0-11237 GCA_039930585.1 Gemmatimonadaceae bacterium | reverse complement strand
CCAACCGCCCGCTTCTGCTCCACGGGCACCGGCGCCGACATCGCACTCAACGCATCCGCAGTCCACTGCAGCGCCGTCGTGTACATGTCCGGCAACTTCTCGAGCGGAATTCCCATTTCGACTGCCAACTCCGTCGCCGTCTCGAACATCCCCATCTCGTACGATTCCGCGAACGCCAGCGCCTTCGCATACGGACCCGTGCGATCAAGCAACGCGGCCTTCGCTTCATCGCCCAACGCCACACGCGCAACGATGTCGTGCAACGGCATCTTGAACACCGCATCCATCAGCGAGAACAAACCAACAAGAAACAGCGTGCCACCGTCGCGTCCCTTGCCGCTCAACTGCTCAAGCAGACGACCACGCTCAACAGCCTGACGCACCAACTGCTGATCAACACCACTCTTTGCGCCACGTGACGCCGCAATCGCGAGCGACAGCCAACGCAGGAATGAATTGCGTCCAATGATACGAAGCGCATGCCCGATTGAAGTCACACCCTTCACACCAACTGCGGCCGAGTTAACGAGACGCAGCAACTGGAACGTGAGCACGGCGTCGGTCGATACCGCTTCTTCCAGCTTCGAATCATTCACATTTGGATCGCGCGCCAACCCCAGCAACCGCATCGCCGCCACGGTCGACGACGGCATCTCGGCCGCCGACAACGTTTCCGCGCGACTGAACAGCGGGCCCTGATAACCGTCAAAGCCCATCTCCATTGCGATGTTGTATTGCTCCGGCTCGGAAACCTGGTCGGCAATAAATCGCGGACGCGCGTGCCACACGCGGTCGCAGATCCGACCAATCACTTCCGCATTATCAAAGCGCAAATCGATGCGCACCCATTCCACATGAGCGGCCAGCGCTTCGGACGGTGAAACTTCTTCCTCCAGGCTATCGAGCGCGATAAATCCGCCCGCCGCCTTGATGCGAACCAGTGCCGACACCACTTCGTCGTCTTCGGCCACGTCGTTGCTCACCATCAGCACGACCGCCTTCGGATCCACTGCCGCAAACGTGTCGCTCAATAGCTGTTCCCGACCACACGGCACAAACGCAGGCATGCCGCCGCGGACAATGTCGAACGTGCCACTCACGACGCTTTGTGCGAGCGCCTGGCGCCCCTCTTCGGTATCCCGAAAGCGGAGTTCGTACCCAATCAGCGCGCTGTTGCGGTCGAACACAGGCTGACGGACGATGCAGTTTTCCATTGTGGCGGTGGTGCGGGTCAGAGTTGCAGCGAATGGCGGCGCTAATAGGCGCATTCCCTTATCTTCACGGACGACCGAACGCCCTGTAAGTCAAACACCGCCGTGTCCTACTTTCATCCTGGTCAGAATTCGGGAGCATCATTGAGCATCGCCACACTTGAAGGCAGTCTGCACCGTGGGTGCGGCGGCCGCTACACGCTGGAAACCGAAACCGTCACTGTTCGATTGAGCGGCATGGCCGCCGAAGTGGACCGTCAGTATTTCCGTTGCGACAAATGCGGGCACGACAACCGCACGATCGACCAGCGGGAAGCCGCCGAAAAGGTCGCAATCGAGCGAATCCGCACGACCAACAACCTTTTGACGCCCCGCGGCATCAAGCAGCTGCGTGAATCCCTTGGCATCACGATCCCCCAGTTTTCCGAACTCTGCTACGGCACACCGAAAGGCATTGTCGAAGGTTGGGAAAAGGGACGTTATCTGCAAAACCGCGAAGCCGATGCGCTCATGCGCGGCCTGACCGATCGCGCCACACTGGAAAAACGCGCAGCAAAAGCAGGAGTGACACTCCCGGTGCTGGAGCCCGTAGGGGGTGGACCAAATGAGCCAAATACGGTTCAGCCGGATGCGGTTCAGCCGATTGCGATGAAAAGCGCGCCGGACGTGAAGGCAGACTCCCCTCCCGATTAGGTCCCGCCCATCCCTATTCTCGAAACCGCCGGATTATCCAAGCGCTACGGCACCGTCGTGGCGCTCGACAATCTCACAGTTCAATTCGATACAGGGATCACGGGACTCGTCGGCGCCAACGGCGCCGGCAAGAGTACGCTCGTCAAACTGCTGCTCGGATTGATTGACGCGACCGAAGGCAGTGCGCGCGTGATGGGCAATGACATCGTGGCCGATCGCGCGGCGATTCGCAGTTTGGTTGGTTACATGCCCGAACATGATTGCCTGTTGCCCGATGTGAGCGCGGCGGAGTTTGTCACGTGGCTCGCGCGTGTTTCAGGATTGCCGGCAACGGCGGCGCGCGAACGTGCGGCCGAAGTATTGCGGCACGTTGGGTTGTTCGAAGAGCGGTATCGTCCAATGGGCGGCTACTCAACCGGTATGGCGCAGCGCGTAAAGCTTGCACAGGCGCTCGTGCATGATCCGCGCTTGTTGATTCTTGATGAACCAACCAACGGACTTGATCCCGCGGGGCGCGATGAGATGCTGGCACTTATTGCCCGCACCGGTCGCGAATTCGGGATGTCGGTTGTGGTGTCGTCGCATTTGCTGGGCGAACTCGAACGTATTTGCGACGCGATTGTGGTGTTGGACGAAGGGCGTTTGTTGCGCGCCGATCAACTTGGGGCGATGACCGGCGTAACCATGACGTTGATGGTTGAAGTGGATGGTGATCCCGCGCCGATTGCGAATGTGCTCATCAACAAGGGGTACATAGTTTCGCGTGATCGCGCGAACGTGCTGGTGCAAATGCCCGATGGATCCGACGACACGTCCATGCGCGATGCGTGTGATGCCATACGCGACGCCGCGGTGGATCTCGATGTAGGGCTGCTGCGCATCGAACGGCGTCGCGGTCATCTGGAAGATCTTTTCCGCACACGCTCATGAGCGCCGCCATGAACGAAGAAACCGCCATTCACGATCTCGGCTACCGCCGATACGAGGGGCCGCGCGAAGGTGCGCGTGGCGCGTGGATCGCAATCTTTTCGCAAGGCGTACGGACGATGTTTGGACTGGGCCGCACGGCGAAAGCGAAAGTGGTGCCCGTGTTTGTTCTGGTGATCACGATGTTGCAGGTGATTGGCTCGTTGTTCGCATCGTCGGTGTCGCAAGGACAATTGCCCGTGCGTTACGGCAACGTGTTGCAGCCATCGTTGATTTTGTACGTGTTGTTTATTGCGGCACAGGCACCCGAAGTATTCAGTCGCGATCAGCAGCATCGCATATTGCCGCTCGTGCTCACGCGCGCATCGTCACGTCAGGCGTATGTTTCGGCGCGGCTTGCGTCCGTGATAGTGTCGCTCTTGATACTGGTGTTGATGTGTCTCGGCTTGTTGTACATCGGTGAAATTGGTCTCGCCGCCGATCCGGCCAAACGGTTTGGTGAAATCGGTTCGCATATATTTCCGGTACTGGCCATTTCAACGTTGATCGCCATTTCCATTGGGGGAATTGGTGCTGGCGTTTCCGCGTGGTCGCCGCGTCGCGCTTTTGCAACTGCATCAATCATTGCACTGTTTCTGTTGCTCGAAGCGGTGTCAAAGGGCCTCGATGATCTCTCTGGTATTGCGTCGCGTTCTGCCGAATTGATTTCGCCGGTGAGTTCGACGAACACGTTGGCAATGTTGCTGTTTGATGAAACCAACCGCGGATTCGAAACCAATCCACCCATGGATCCAATCGTGTACGTCGGAATGCTGATTGGTTACGCGTTGATTGGTGTACTGATCCTGCAGTTGCGCATGCGCCGGTTGGAAACATGAGTAATCCAGAACCCGCGCCAATGGGATTGAACAACGCGTCCATTTTCGACAAGATGGGCACTGCTCCACCCAAGGCGCCGACGGTGAGTGAAATTCCACTCGTCTTCGAACAAGTTTCGCACTGGTACGGCGATGTCGTTGCAGTCAACGGTATCAACGCGACGGTAAACGCTGGTATCACCGGATTGCTTGGTCCAAACGGTGCGGGCAAAAGTACGCTGCTGCAACTCGCTGCCGGTTTGTTGACGCCATCCAACGGTGCAGTCCGCGTGTACGGTCGTTCACCGGCCAGCGGTCCGAAAGCGTACGCGGACATCGGCATTGTTCCGGAGCAGGAAGCGTTGCCGGCAAACATGACCGCCGAAGCGTTTGTGTTGTCGCGCGCGGCGCTGTTGGGATTGCCTGATATCAAAGAAGCGACACGCAAAGCGTTGGCGACGGTCGAATTGGACAACGTGAAGGGTCGTCGTCTGGGTGGATTCAGCAAAGGCATGAAGCAGCGCGCAAAGTTGGCGGCCGCACTGGTGCATGAACCACGTTTGGTGTTGCTGGACGAACCATTCAACGGTCTCGATCCACGTCAGCGTGTGGGAATGATGCGCTTGCTCGAATCGCGCGCCGAACAAGGCACCGCGGTGTTGTTGAGCTCACACATTCTCGAAGAAATCGAAGGCATTGCGTCGCGCATTCTGGTAATGCTGGCCGGCCGACTGGCGGCAACCGGCGACTATCGCTCGTTGCGTCGCCTGATGACCGATCGCCCGCACACGGTGCATGTACGCACAACGGATGATCGTCAGCTCGCGTCCGCACTCATCACGAATCCAACGGTTGTTGGTGTTGAAGTTTCGGACGCAGGATTGATGGTGCGCGCGACTGACTACGCTGGATTTGCACGCGCTGTCGGACCCGCGGCAAAGCGACTCAATATTTCCGTGTTTGAAATCAAGGCGGCAGATGAAAGCCTTGAACACGTCTTCGCGTATCTGGTGGAGAAATGACAGCACCCGCACCTGCAGTTGCACCAACAGCTGCATCCAAACCCGTTGCCAAAGCGAGCACACATACCAGCGTGTTGTGGTTTGCATCGGCGCGGGCAATTATGCGACTCACGTGGGCGCGCACTGTCACACCAATGCTGCTGATTGGCATGGCGTTCCTGGTCATACTGCCAATGGTGTTCGCACTTGTATTTGCGGCGCGTGGACCACTGTCCGGTGATCCGGTTCAGTTTCTGATTGGCCGCTACGATCAGTTGGTATTGTCGATCTCGGTGCCGGTGTTGTCGCTGCTGCTGGGCACCAGTGCCTTTGCTGCCGAGTCGAATGATGGAACGCTGATTTATCTGGTGACGACAACAACGCCGCGTTGGTGGATTGTGCTCGTGCGCATGATGTTCTCAGCAGCGCTTGCCGCGGGACTTGCCGGATTTTCAGTATGGGGAACAGGACGCATTGCGACCGGGCCATCCGATCCGATGAATGTCACGTTGGCGTTTGGCGCTGCGGCGGTACTCGGAGCCGCAACGTACGCGGCCGGCTTTACTGCAGTCGCGCTCATCACAAAACGCGCGCTCGTTGGCGGACTCGCCTACGTGTTGTTCTGGGAAGGCATTCTGAGCGGCACGTTTCCGGCGCTGCACTTTCTGAGTGTGCGACAGTGGATGCTGGCGGTGGCCGCATCCATCACCGACGCGAACGCCAGACAATTGACGACCGGCCCGTCAGTTACGGCAGCGCTGATTGGCGCCGGAATCGTGGTGGTGTTCGCGCTGATGATTGCGACGCAGCGGTTGGCGAGACCGAGATTGTCGCGGATTGGGAATTAAGCCCGCAAACTCCCGCAGTTTGGCACGATGGCTTGCTCCAACCCAGTTGCTCGGCCATCTTGCACCCTCGCCCAGCGGCCTGAGGTTTGGGTTGGCGAGCGAAAAAAGGCGCCGTAGCCAAGTGGTAAGGCAGTGGACTGCAAATCCGCCATGCATCGGTTCGACTCCGATCGGCGCCTCTGAACAGCGGCTGAAGGGCTGAATACGCTGAAAAAGCTGAACTACTCAGAATTCAGAATTGAGAATTCAGGGGACAGAAAAAGAACCCGCGCGGCTTTGGCCGACGCGGGTTCTTTCTGTTGGCAAGGCCTACCGCTTTTTGCCTAGCGCGAATGAAGCCGTGAGCGAGTACATCGGTTCGCTCTGCCCAGTGCTGCCGCCGCGAAAACCCAGTGGGACCATCACCGCGGGGCGCAGCGTTAGTCGGTTGGCGATGCGCAAACCGACTCCAGCGCCAATCTGTCCGCCGGTGAGACCTCCGCTCGCACCCGGGTAGCTGGTCCCGAAAGCGGTGTAGGCCCCGTATGAACCGTACCGGTGCAGCACGCCACCCTGTACGAACGGGACAAGACTGAACGACGGCGAGAATTTGAACGTGTGCCCGAATGCTGCGCCAATCGAAGTGGTGACCAGCTTCTGTCTGGTGCCGAAATTTCGCTCACTCAATTGCAGGACCGATTGTGCAATCGGACAGAAAGTGGTGCTGCCCGAGCCCACCGGGATGGCATAACCAACGTCGAGGCCTGCCGCGTAATTCTGGCGATCGTCAAAACCATGACCGCCGTAGCCAAGATTGAGCCCGCCGAATAAGCGGTCGCCGGAACCACCCAGGCGGGCCAGCACTAACCGGTCGCTCCCCGCACCCATTCCGTAAGCGGAAACATTTCGTTTCATAGCAGCGAGCTCCGGCAGGCCGAGACAGCTTTGCGCTGCGATCGCATGCGCCGAGAGCAGCAGCCCTGCGGCAACAGACACACTTTGAGTCAGGCGGCATAACTTCATCGTCAGTTCTCCATTGGTGGTAAGGCTTGTTCCAAGTTGCAGCCACGCGCATCGCTGCCCGCGTTTTGCCCAAGACGCGCGTGTCCCGAATCAGCGTATGCAACAGCTGCAGATGGGCATCGTTGGCGTCTTCCGCACCCGGCGTAAACAGTCAGTCACCGGGTGGCATCCAATAGTTGCCCGCGTTTTTGCAACCGAATATTCGCGCTGCAGTTTCCCGCCTCCATGCCTCCGTTGCTTGCTAACCACCCCCGACAGAATGCGGTCAGCGTGACAGAAGATGTCGCGCGTGCGCAGCGTGGGGATATGCAGGCGTTCGAACGCATCTATCAACAACATGCGGGTCGCGTGAATGCGTTGTGCCGTCGACTGGCGACCGATGTGAATCGCGCGGACGAGTTGTTGCAGGACGTGTTTGTGCGGGCGTGGGAAAAGCTGCAATCGTTTCGCGGCGAGAGTTCGCTGGAATCGTGGTTGCATCGCGTGACGGTGAATGTGTTTCTCGCGGCGGAACGTGGTGACAAGCGGCGGCGTGCGCACGAGGACGTTGCGGATGATGACAGCTACGAACTGAGTGCGATTACTGCGCCGGTTGAAGTTGGTGATCGCATTGATCTCGAACGTGCGATTGCTGCGCTGCCACCTGGAGCGCGTATGGCGTTTGTGATGCACGATATCGAAGGGTATTCGCATGATGAAATCGCAGCGATGAGTGGTATCGCTGCCGCAACCGTTCGCGTGCAGTTGCATCGCGCACGCCGGCATTTGATGGAGGCATTGACGTGAACGACGAACGCGAGTTTGACGAAGCGCAGTTGCAGCTGCTGCGAGACAAGGTGAAGGAACTCCCAACCGAAGTTGCGCCGGCTTCGGTATCGTGGACCAACATTCGCGATCGCATTGAGAGTTCGCGGGTGCGCACATTACCAACGTTGACGGGCGCTGCACAAGATGATGCGACGCCGAGCGAAACGGTTAGCAACGCTGTTGTGGAATCGCGCATTCAATGGTGGCGTAAGCCGCGAACCGTAACGCTCATTGCTGCTTCGCTGTTTGCAGTGGTGACAAGCGCGGTCATCATGCGTGAGCGCGACGAACAAGGCGTAGTGACGGCGACCGCCGGTGACAATGGCCGGGTGCCCGAAGCGCGTGTCTCCGAATCTCCTGTCACAGTCGCGGAGGCGCAAAGCGGCGGCACGGTCTCAGCGCCGCCACAAAGTGCACGCGACACCACTGTCGCGGTGCCGCCGCGTCGGCTCACATTGCCCGTTGCTCAAATTTTTGCACAGTACAGTGCGGCTACTCTCGACCTTACGAGAGATCTCGATGCGCGCCGTTCGAGATTGCAGCCAGAAGCTCTCGCTGTCCTCGACAGTTGTCTGCACACGATTGACCAGGCGATTCAGGAATCACGCGCCGCACTCACTGATGCGCCGGATAACGCCACCATCATCGGCTTGTTGCAGGTGACGTACAAGCAGAAGCTGGACTTGCTGCGACGCGCCGCAGACTTGCCAACGGTTTCACTCCAGGATTGACCATGATCCGACGCATATCGAAGGACTCACGAATTATTCTGTTCGCGCTTGGTGCGCTGTTGTGCGCCACATCAGCGCACGCGCAGAAAGCCTTCAGTCGTGGCTGGGCGCTACACGCCGACGGCGCCGTCAAGATCTTCAATGACGTTGGTTCGATTCGCGTTATTGGATGGGATCTCGATTCCGTGGCCATCAGCGGAACGATCTCACCTACCGGAACGCTGTTTGGTGGCGGTACGCCGGAGGGTGTGAAGATGGGAATTGAAACGGCCAGCGGCGTTCCGAAGCCATCGGATATCGTGATTTACGTTCCCGCGCGTTCACGTGTTTGGGTGCGATCGGCGAGTGCCAGTATTGAAGTCAGTGCATTTTCCGGCGCGCTCGACGCCAGTACTGTTTCAGGCGCAGTACGCATTGAAGGTTCGCCCGCCGAGTTGCGCGCAGAAAGTATGAATGGCACGCTGGATGTCACCGCGTCGCCCGCATATCTGCGACTCAAGAGTGCAACCGGTGGCATCACATGGACGGGATCAAGCGACGACGTTGACATCACAACTGTCAGTGGACGCGTGGTCGTGAATGGCGGCGCGGTGCATCGTGCACGCGTTGAGTCTATTGACGGCGAGATTCGTTTCGGTGGCAGTGTCGCCGCCAACGGTTCGCTATCGATCGACACGCATAGCGGCAACGTCACATTGGCCCTGGTAAAAGGCACCAGCGCAACACTCGAAGTCAGTGCTCGCGGTTGCGACTTTTTCGGAATGAAGCAAGGGCAGATACCGTCGTCCATCGTTTCGGGCACTCCAAAATCATTCTACAAATCCGTTGGCAAACCTTCGCCTGGTGGACAGTCCATCGTAGTGCGTTCGTACAAGGGATACGTCACTGCAGTAATGCAATAATTGGCAGCACGCAGGTCGCAGTAAGCAGGGCGCAGTAAGCAGGGCGCAGCAAGAACAAAACAACCCACAACGGAGACGATAATGTTCCGATTTTCCTCGCGTAACCTACGCGTGGCAGCCACCGCTTTATTCGCAATTGCCGCTGCCGCCACACCACTCACCGCCGGCCCGCCGTGGATTTCGGTTGAACTTCCCGGCAACCCCTTCGATCAAAATTCCCGGGACGCGTTCCTGATCGTACACGCGTTTCATCATGGCGAGCCGGTGGAATATCCGGTGTCCGGCGTTGCCGAAGGTGTCGTGAACGGGCAGCGCAAAACGATTCCGCTCACGTTCCAGAAAACGCAACGCCCCGGTGCGTTTGCCGTGAGAAAACAGTGGACCGATGGCACTGTCTGGGTGCTCGCGTTCACCGTGACACAAGCGAAGGATGACGTGGCGAGCGCACTTGTTACAATCGCGGCCGACGGACACGCCGCACGCGTTGAGACGTTGACCAAACTCGGCGAAGGTGGACGGGCATTTCCGCGCGCGATTGCCCGTCGCGATATCGACGCAGCGCTGCAAGCGGGAAACAGTGCCAGTCCCCGTTAATTAAATGACGGGACGAGTTGCAGAAACGTGGGACCATTCACCGTGTGCAGGGTGCAAGTGAATGGTCCCATTTTTGATCGGGAAAGTGCTTCCGCCTCGAACCATTCATTGGTTGAATGCATCAAAATGTCTGGGTGATTTCGCCCCATTTCCCCTCCGTAGCAACAGCCCCCATGAGCAAAAACAGGCGCAGTTCCGTGTCCGTCGCGCGTCGCGCAGAGACACCGTTTCGAACATGGCCCGTAGCAGTACTGGTATTCCTCACGGCAACGCTGATCACACTTCTCGTCACTGCGACGCTGAACGCGCAGCCGGCGGCAGCAAGCGTCGCTACGCGAAATACTCACAGCATTCCCGTTCCATCAACCGTCGCCACTCGGCGCACTTCACCGATTGCGTTGGACGGAAAACTGGATGACGCCGCATGGAGTTCGGCGCCGGTCATCAATCAATTCACGCAGTTCAATCCCGACGAAGGGCTCGCGCCAACGCAGCGCACCGAAGTGCGCATCTTGTACGACGATGATGCGTTGTACATCGGCGCAACGATGTATGACACCGCCGGTCCGGCCGGTATTCGCACCCGTCTTGTGCGTCGCGACAATGATTTTGATTCCGACTATTTCCAGTTGGTCATAGATGGATATCACGATCATTTGAGTCGCGCGTTTTTCACTGTGAATCCGTCGGGCTCGAAGCAGGATCAGATTGGTATTGGCGCGTCGTGCTGTGACAGTGGTTGGGATCCCGTGTGGGAAGCGCAAACACACATCAATGCAGACGGATGGGTGGCGGAGATTCGCATTCCGTTCAGCCAGCTGCGATTCGCGTCGGATTCGGTGCAAACATGGGGACTACAGCTACGCCGCTGGATTCAGCGCCGGCAGGAAGAAGATGATTGGTCGTACTGGAAGCGCAGTGAGGCGGGCGGACCGCCGCGTTTTGGTCATCTGGAAGGGCTGCGTATTGCACACACGGGACGCCATCTCGAATTGCTGCCATACGTTGCCAGCAGTGCAAAGGCGATTGAGGCGGACAAGAACGATCCGTTCAATCACGGACTGAAATCCACCGCGCGTGTTGGTGCCGATGTCAAATACCTGCTGACGTCAAATCTCACGCTTGACGCGACCATCAACCCCGATTTCGGCCAGGTTGAAGTTGATCCAGCGGTTGTAAATCTCAGCGCATTTGAAACTTCGTTTGACGAAAAGCGCCCGTTCTTTGTTGAAGGATCCGGTGTGTTCGGGTTTGGTGGACTCAATTGCTATTTCTGCAGCAACGTATCCTCGCTGAGCGCGTTTTATTCGCGTCGTATTGGTCGAGCGCCAACGGGGGCGCCACTGGCGTTCGCTGCGGGCAAATATGTGCAGCTCCCAGACGCGTCGACAATTCTTGGCGCGGCGAAAGTCAGCGGGCGCACAAGCAATGGATTTACTGTTGGATTGCTGGATGCCGTCACGAATCGCGAAACGGCCAAACTTCGAATGGCCGATGGTTCGTCGGGCACGCAAATCGTCGAACCACTGACGAACTTCTTTGTCGGTCGCGTGAAGAAAGACTTCATGCGTGGCAATCTTGTTATTGGTGGCATCGCAACTTCAGTCGCGCGACAAATGGACACAGTGTTTGCGTCGCGCCTGACCAGTCATGCCGAGTTTTAT
>JBDTTO010000040.1:0-11243 GCA_039930585.1 Gemmatimonadaceae bacterium | reverse complement strand
CCCACGATGTCGATGTTGTCCCAACCTTCCTTGTTGTCGCCGCGCGGCGGGTAGTAGTTGATGCGCACGACGTGCGAGAAACCCTTGTACAACTCAGGATACAAGTCAGGCTGCAGAATGGTGTGCAGCACGGACAGCTTCGACTCTTCCTTGGTCTTGAATGACGCCGGGTCATCCAGCACTTCGCCGTCGCGGTTACCAAGAATGTTCGTTGAATACCAGCCCGCGAGACCAAGCATGCGCGCCTTGAGCCCCGGTGCGAGCACCGTCTTGAGCCACGTCTGTCCCGTCTTGAAATCCTTGCCTGAAATCGGAATGCCGCGTTCGTTGGCGAGGTTTACGAGGGCCGGAAAATCAGCCGAAAGATTTGGTGCACCGTTGCAGTACGGCACGCCCTCCATGATCGCGGCGTATGCGTACAACATGCTTGGAGCGATGCTGTCATCGTTCGCTTCCATGGCCGCCTCGAACGATTCCATCGTTTCGTGAACAGCGCCGGCCTTGATGTACGTTTCCGTACTTCCCGTCCACACCATCACGGCACGATCGCAACCATTGTTGGTCTTGAAGTCACGAATATCCTTGCGCAGCTGCTCGGCCAGATCACGCTTGTTCTTGCCCGTTTTCACATTCGTCGCGCCAGTGATGCGCGTGACGTAACGTGACTCGAACACTGCCGGCATCGGCTTGATGGCTTTCATGAAATCGCCAACTGCTTCGAGATCAGCGGATTCGAGCACACCGGCTTTTTTTGCAGCCGTGTACGCATCATCAGGAATTGGATCCCAACCGCCAAACACGATGTCATTCAACTGCGCGAGTGGCACGAAATCCTTGATCAGCGGGCTACGGTTTTCCGTGCGCTTGCCAAGGCGAACTGTGCCCATCTGCGTCAGCGAACCAATTGGCGTAGACAAACCACGACGCACGCGCTCCACACCGGCAATAAACGTGGTCGCGACTGCACCCATGCCGGGCGTCAGGATCGCGAGTTTCCCAGTAGCTGGGGCGATGGTAGGAGCGGTACCGCGAGTCGAATCAGACACGTGAGAATTATTCTCCGTTAAGAGCGTGCTCGTTAAGAGCGTGCAGGAACTTCGGATGGTGTTTCTGGGGTATTCGGCTGCATCGCCGTATTCGGCGCAACAGGTGTATCGGGCAATTTGTTCGGGTCGTCAAGTTCACTGGTCGTGCGGTACACGTACGCCATGCGTTGAACGACCGTAATGCAGGCAGTCACCGAAAGCAGCGTGACAATTCCGGCGAGCACCCAACCACCGAGTGCCAATCCGAAAAACGCCTGTGGTGCAGACAGCAGCGTCACACGTTCGGGGCGCTGCAGCAAACCAACTTTAGCGTCGAGACCAAGTGCTTCGGCCCGCGAGCGCGTATACGAAGTGACAAATGTTGCGATGAGTCCGATCAGCGTGATGAGCAACATCGGCACGCTTTTATGCACGGAACTGGTCGCATAAAAAACTACGAGACCGCCCAGCAGGACGCCGTCGGAAACGCGATCTAACGTGGAGTCGTAAAAGGCACCAAACAACGAACTCGTGCCAGTGCGTCGGGCGACCGTTCCATCCAGCACGTCAAACAGCGCGGTAATGCCAAGAAACCAGCCGCCGCTTCGGATGTGCCCTGTCGCGAAAAAGGCGCCGGCACCTATGGTGCACAATGTACCAATCGCGGTGATGGTATTTGGCCGCACCTTGTTGCGCACAAGGAAATCAGCCACCGGCTCGATGACCTTGAGATAGCCCTTTTGAATCGCGCTCCACAGAGCATTCATATCGTCGCGCGAGCAGGGGTCAGTAACGGGAAGGGACGAGACTAAATGTCTCGTCCCTGGCGGCGGGCTGGCACCGGAGGGCGCCACATCGCCTGCGAACACCGCGGAATCACAGAGTGATCCCAGACCCTCAAGTTAGAACCCGGAGAGGTTCAACGGTAGCTTTGCGCGACCGCGTTCAGCGATACAGGTGATATTTGCGAACGTCCTTCTCAAAATCGACGATCCGCCCGAGCTGTCGATCCATCACCGCATCCGGGTCGGTACCGCTCAGAATGGCCTCGCGAACGCTCTTTGACCCGAGACGCTCGTCAAAACCGTCGTTCGTAATCTTGAGTGAATCCTTGTTGAGCTTGTTGATGGCCCACAGGATGGCCGCGCCCACTCGGCTGGGCTGCACGAGATCGCGATCAACGATTTCGATGCGGATGCCGGGGATGTTCTGACCGCCATACTTTGCATCGCCCGGCTGGACCGGCGTAAAGTGCTCCGCCTTGAATTTGACTCCTGTCAGCCCGAGGTCTTCGAGCAACTTCGTCACTGTGTCCGCACGCAGCCAGGGCGCTCCAAAACGCTGAAATGCCTCACCCGTTCCGCGCCCGACTGACACGTTTGAGCGTTCAAACGGCACCAATGCCGGATACAATAATTCGCTGGCAAGATTCGGGAGATTCGGCGACGGCTTTACAAACGGCAGCCCCGTTTGATCAAACCACATGGATCGACGCCAATTGCGCATGGGAATGACGTGCAGCTGTGTATTGAGTTTGAGCTGCGCTTTGAAATAGAGACTGAGCTCGCCCATCGTCAGTCCATGACGCAATGGCATCGGCCAAAGCGAGAATCCGTTTGATTTCCGTGCCGAATTGATGAGCTCGGCGAAGGCGGTGTCGAGCATCGCGCCTTCCGTATGCGTGCCCGTGATGGGGTTCGGCCGATCAAGCACAAGCACCGGTATGTTCGCCTTTGCGGCTGCCTGCATCGCGAACACCATCGCGCCCACGTACGTCCAAGTGCGCGTGCCCACGTCCTGCAGGTCGATGATCAGCACTTCGATAGTCTTGAGCGCGCTGTCGGGCGGAGCAACCGTCGAGGCGCCGTACAGCGAATAGATCGGAAGCTTGGTTTTTGTGTCGCGCGTGTCGCTCAGATTTTCGCGGTCTTCGGTGCCGCGAATGCCGTGCTCCGGAGAGAAAAGCGCGACGAGGCGAACTCCCGCCTTCACCACACGCGGATCGGAGAACAAGAGATCGATGCCGCTCCGTCCTCGTTCGTCAACACCGGTTTGATTCGTAATCAGACCGACGCGTTTTCCGGCGATGAGCTTGAGGCTGTCTTCCACCAACACCGACAGTCCTGTGCGGACCTGGCGGCGCTGTTCGCGCATCAGTTCGCCGTCCTGACCTACGCGCTGCTGCGGCTCGTCTTCTTCGCGAGGACCGTTATGGGAGCATGCTGCGAATCCCAGTGCCGTCGTCGCAACGATCGCGCCAGCAGCCAGCCATCGAGCAAGTTGCCTCGTACTTCCCTGCAGCCCCGGATACTTCACTAAAATCCTCCCAGATATGCGGCACAGCGCGCCGTCGCGTTATTTGCCTCTTCTAACGAAACACCCGGATCACCGTGTGCCCCATGTGTTCCGCTCCGTCATCAGACAGGCGCAGGGTGCAGCCGATGGACGACGCGCCAAATTGACTCTATCCTCACGTGCGCGCGCATAGTACGCTCTCGCCGTTAGTGCCGGAATAGGGGACCCAAGACCGTTACGGCCACGCTATAAGATTGATCAGCGAAAAACCGTGCAGTCTGTTTCGGATCTCAGTACGGTATCGCACGATTTGCCCCTAAGTTCCGACCACGTGACAACTGAATCGGCCGCAGCGCAAGCAAGGAGCATGACATGGACGTGAAGGGAACTCGGTTGGTGTGTGTGATGTTCGCGCTCTCAACGGTCGCGTGTAGTTCGGCCGGCACGCAAACCGGTGGTCCGTCGGCAGGAGCGCCCGTGCCGGGAGCGATGCTACCGGTTGCCCCGCGTACAACATCGGTCGTCCAAAGCACCGCCATTCGTGACTCCGTTCAAGCTGTCCTGCTGCGCGCCGTTGCCGACAGCGCGTTTCCAGGCGCGTTTGCAGTGGTCGGTTCATCGAGGGGAATCATCGCGGAATTTGGTGCCGGCAAATTGGACGCCGATGATCCGACCAAACCAAATGACCGAACGGTTTGGGACATGGCTTCGATGTCGAAGCTGGTGAGCACGACCTCCGCGATGATTCAGCTTGTCGGAAGCAATCGGGTCGTCGTCGATTCGCCCGTCGTGTTCTACCTGCCGAGTTGGAAGGCGGCCGGCACGTCGCGCATTACCGTGCGGCAGCTGCTCACGCATTCATCCGGTTTGCCCGCTGGCCGACCGTTGTACAAGGAGGCAGATACGGACACGGCCGCGCGCACACTCGTATACGCGACCAGTCCGGTTGCACCTCCGGGCAGCAAATACGTTTACAGCGACCTTGGATTCATCCTGCTTGGTCGTTTGGTGCAGCAAGTCACCGGCACCCCGCTCGATCAATACGTCGAGAAAAACGTATTCGGGCCGCTCAACATGACGGACACCCGTTATTTGCCGCCGGCCAGTTGGATTCCGCGCATCGCGCCCACCGAAATTGATCCGTGGCGTGGCCGTCACATTCGCGGCGAAGTACATGATGAGAATGCATCACGTCTTGGAGGCGTGGCCGGTCACGCCGGGCTGTTCTCCAGCGCGCGCGACATTTCCAGATTCGCCGAGTTGTATTTGTCAGGTGGTGTATTGGACGGGAAGCGGATTTTCCCGACGTCCACGCTCAATCAATTCATCGCCATTCAGGACAAGGCGCTTTCACACCGCGCGCTGGGCTGGGAAACGGCCAATGGCACCAACTCCGCTGGCCATCGCCTGGCTCCGGTCGCGTTCGGCCATACCGGCTTCACCGGCACATCGCTTTGGATGGATCCGACCCGTGACCTTTTTGTACTACTACTGTCGAATCGTGTGAACCCGACACGAACCAACACGAAGATCGGCGGCGTGCGAATTGCGCTCGCTGACGCAGTCGTCGGCGCTCTTGAAGGCGCGAAGTAAATTCCTACAGGAACGAAATCCGAATAAGAATTCCCGGATTCTTTCTTGATGCGCATCTCTCAGCGCATTAACTTTTGTATAGCGAGACGCGATCGGAAGGTCGGCAGCACTTACGCAGCCGGCCAAATACGGCGCAGTCCTTGGGTCGGGCTCGTTCCCGCACCATTATCGGAGGCAGCAATGAGCACGATGCAGACGCCTGATGTCGCCTTGGTTATCACGCCGGAAGCGGCAGTTGAAGTCAAGAAATTCATGGAAGCCGAAGGTGTCACGGCCGAACAGGGCGGTCTGCGCGTCGCAGTCATGCCTGGCGGATGCAGTGGCTTCAAATACAGCCTTGTTATCGAAGACAAGAGCGCCGAAGACGATCTCCTGATCAATCAGGATGGCTTCAACGTGTTCGTCGATCCGTTTTCTTCGCAGTACTTGCAGGGCACGATCATCGATTACGTCACGTCGATGCAGGGTTCGGGATTCACGTTCAAGAATCCGAATTCAACCGGCGGCTGCGGCTGCGGCAGTTCGTTCTCCGCGTAATCGGCCCTACCGTTTTCTTATTGCGAAACTGACGCGGCCATTACGCCGCCAGTGACGTTGCAAAAGCGCTAAACGCCCGCGATCATCCTGCATGATCGCGGGCGCTTTGTTTTCGCGTCCCGCGAACCATCTCATTGCTGCGCGAATTCCTCCCGCCGCGGCGCCGATGTCCCCGCCCGCATCTTCACACTCTCGCTCAGACCTTTCATGATTGCCAACCGCGCTTCCACGTGAGCGGCCGTTTCAATCTCGTCGACCTGGCGGTGCTGCTCGCGTATCTCGGCGGCACAACCGCACTCGGTATGTGGATTGGGCGATCGCAAAAATCAGCCAACGATTATTTTGTGGCCGATCGAAGCATTCCGTGGTGGGCTGTAATGTTTTCGATTGTGGCAAGTGAGACGTCGGCGTTGACGTTCATCAGCATTCCGGGACTGGCCTACGCAGGCAACTTCGGATTTCTGCAAGTTGTAATGGGCTACATCATCGGACGCATCGTTGTGTCGTACACCCTGCTACCGCGCTACTTCGAGGGAAATCTCGTTACAGCATACGCGTTGCTGGAAACGCGTTTTGGTTTGCAAACGCGACGCTTCACTTCGATTGTGTTTATGGTGACACGCGCGATGGCCGACGCGGTTCGCGTGTTCGCGACGGCAATTCCCGTCGCACTGATTCTCGGTCCTGCGTTGCCAGAAGCGTACGCAATGCCAATCGCAATTCTCGTGTTGGGATTGCTCACGGTGATTTACACATATCGCGGTGGGATGAAAGCGGTCGTGTGGACGGAGCTCGTGCAGGCCAGCGTTTACATCATTGGCGGACTGTCCGCGGCGTGGCTCATTGGAAAGTCGGTCAACGGCGGATGGAGCTCCATTTTCGCTCAAGCCGGCGCCGCAAACAAACTGCAACTGTTCAACTGGAAGTTTCAGCTCAGCAATCCGCACACGATGTACGCCGGCGTTATTGGCGGTGCATTTCTCGCCATGGCATCACACGGCGCCGATCAACTCATTGTACAACGCCTGTTGTCCGGTCGTTCGCTCAAAGATGCGCAGCGTGCACTGATTGGCAGCGGCTTCATGGTGTTCCTGCAGTTCACGCTGTTCCTCACGGTGGGAATTGGACTCTGGGCACTGTTCGAGAATCGCGCTTTTCCAGCGACTGACCAGATTTTCCCGACGTACATCATCGAACGTATGCCACACGGCTTGATTGGTCTGATTGTCGCCGCGATTGTTGCCGCGACCATGAGCACGCATTCCGGTACCATCAATGCGCTCGCTGCATCAACCACTCATGATATTTACTTGCCGTTAACGGGCCGCTCCGTTGACGATCCGCGCACGTTGCAGGTTGGCAAATATTTTGCATTGATGTGGGGACTCGCATTAACGGCCGGTGCACTTCTGTTCAAGGAGAATGGCACGCCCGTCGTTGTCGTCGCACTCGGCATCGCGTCCTTTACACAAGGCGGATTGCTCGGCGGATTCTTTCTTGGAATTTTCTGGAAACGCGCCATTCAACGCGATGCCATTCTTGGCATGAGTGTTGGTATTTTCTGCATGGCGTTCATCGTGTTCGCAAAGCAACTCGTTGCTGCATTTCCCAACCTGGCCGGCACGCTTGGCGGCGTAGCGCAAATCGCGTGGCCATGGTACGTACTCATCGGACTTTCCATCACCATGACTGTTGGCATCTTGTCTTCATATACACACGCTGAACCAACCACCTCGAACATGAAGGCACGCGCATGAGCGCTGGCGCACTTGATCCGGCACCACTCGTTGTTGGTGTTGATGGCGGCGGTACAAAAACCCGTGTTCTGCTTGCAGACGCGAATGGCAATTCGCTCGCACGCGTCGAAGGAGAAGGCTCCGCGCTTCGCCCGGGCGAAGAATCTGCTGCAGCTGACACAATTGCCGAGTTGATTGGCGCGGCGCTTGAGAAAGCTGATCGCGTTGGCGTGCGTCCGGCGGTTTGTGTAATTGGCGTTGCGGGCGGTGGCCAGGAGCGCGCGGCACAGGCGTTATGGGCGGCAATCACGGCAAAACGCGTCGCAGACGACATTCTCGTTCAGGCCGATGCCACCAGCGCATTGGATGATGCATTCGGCGATGGCCCTGGCGTGCTCGTTATTTCGGGCACAGGCTCCGCGGGATTTGCACGTGGTCCGAATGGTGTCCTCGAACGCTGTGGTGGTTGGGGCCCGATCATTGGTGACGAAGGCAGCGGCGGCTGGTTGGGTCGTCGCGCGCTTGGTGTGATTGCAGCCGCACAGGACGGACGCGAGCCGGAGACCGCGTTGCTCGGCGCAATACTTACCGCGACTGAATGCGAATCAGCGGAAGATCTGATTCAGTGGGCTGCGCATGCAACGCCGGCGAAATTCGCGACGCTTGTACCAGTTGTTGCACAAGTCGCGAGCACCGGAGATCTGCGAGCGAATGCGTTGGTGAGTTTGTGCGTTGAAGAGCTGGTGCTGCACGTCCGCACCCTTTCTCGTCGTTGCTTTGGTGATGAGCGCGCCGCGATTCCTGTTGCTTTGGCGGGCGGCGTCATGGCGCGTGGCAATCTCATTCGGAAGCGACTCGAACAAAGACTCAAGTCTGCAGTGCCAGGTGCGACTGTCCGCAGCGAAGACGTCGACGGAGCGCGTGGCGCCGTGAGACGCGCACGGCGACTGCTTGGTGTAGAAGTCTGAGAAATACTGAAGGCAAAAAGAAGAACGAGCTGACGGCATCACGCTGTCAGCTCGTTCTTTTTGCATGCACTGAACTGAGTGCGTCCTAGACGGCCACCGCACCCGGTGGATTGGCGCGCTCCGGATGCTCAGTATCCAGCACACCTTCCCAACGCGCCATCACCGCGGTGGCAAGGCAGTTGCCGACGAGATTGACCGAGGTGCGCGCCATGTCCATCACGGCATCAACGCCAAGTATGACGGCAACCGCTTCGAGCGGAAGATTGAACTGCGTCAATGCTCCCGACAGGATCACGAGGGATGCACGCGGAACTGCGGCAACGCCCTTTGATGTGAGCATCAGCGTCAACATCATCAGCAACTGTGTCTTGATCGGCATATCGATGCCGGCTGCCTGCGCAGCAAACACCGATGCAATTGCGAGATACAATGTTGAACCATCAAGGTTGAACGAGTAGCCCGTCGGCAACACAAACGCGACGATGCGCTTCGGTACGCCGAATGCCTGCATCTGCTTCATGGCCAATGGAAACGCGGCTTCACTGGAGGCGGTTGTAAACGCGATCAACCACGCTTCCTTGATCGTGCTCCAGAACTTGAGAATCGGAATGCGGGCAATCAACATCACTGGAATGAACACCAGTACCACCAGCACGATGAGTGACCCGTACAATGTTCCAATGAGCATGCCAAGGTTTTTGAGCACACCAAGTCCGCTCTTGCCGACCGTCACACCGATTGCGGCGCCAATACCGATCGGAGCAAACGCCATGACGACGTTTACAAACTGAAACATCACGTCACTCAGCGACTGCAGCCAATCCAGCATGATCTTTTTTGATGGTGCGGCCGTGCGCGCCAGTGCAACAGAAAAAACGATCGCGAAGAATACAATCTGCAGGACTTCATTTTTTGCAGCGGCGTCAAAGAAGCTGGTTGGAACGGTGTGTTCGAGCACCGATCCCCAGGTGATGTGATTCTTTGCCATTTCCGTGAACTGCGTTGCATCTGCGCCGGTGAGATTCACGCCCACACCCGGTTTGATCACGTTGACTGCGATCAGGCCGATTGCGAGTGCAACCGTCGTAACAATTTCAAAATACAAAATGGAGCGAAATGCCAGGCGTCCCACTCGCTTCATGTCATCGCCGTGTCCGGCAATTCCCACGACAAGTGTGGCGAACAGCAGCGGCACGATGAGCATTTTGATCATCGAGAGGAAGATGTTCGAAAACGGCTTCATCTCGACGGCAAATGCAGGGAACTGCCAGCCAACCAGAATACCAAGCGCCAGCGCAATCAAAATCCATTGCGACTGCGAGAGCCCAAACAATCCTTTCTTGGGCTTGGGTGTGCCACCGTCAGCGGCGGCAGAATCAGTGAGTGAACTCATCGTTGTTGTTGAATCGGCGGGACGGCGCCCGCGAATGCAGGCGCCGGAAACAAAACTTTGATCCTGCTACGCCTCGGTGTTGTGATTTGGGTTGCGCACGACCGAGTTCCGGAAACCATACGTGAAGTAAAGCGCCAAACCGATGACCATCCAGACACCAAAGGCCTTCCACGCGCTTGACGGCAAACCCTTCATCACGAACACACAGGCCGCGGCACCGCCAAGCGAAACAAACCAGACGCCTTTAACTCTGAACGGGCGTGGCCGATCTGGTTCGCGAATACGCAACACGAGCACACCAATGCACACCACCGCAAACGCCGCCAGCGTACCGATATTGGTGAGATCGTAAGTCGCCGCGTCGTTGGCCACGAGCGAACCGAGTGCCACGGCAATTCCGGTAATCCAGGTTGTCACGTGCGGAATTCGCGTTTTCGGATGCAGCTTGGCCGCAAACTTTGGCAGCAGTCCGTCACGTGCCATCGCGTAAAAAATGCGCGGTTGGCCATACTGAAACACCAGCAGTACAGCCGTTAGTGAAACGACCGCACCGCCCGCAACAATCTGACTGGCCGTTGTGAGCCCAGCGATGGTCAGCGCTTTGGCCAACGGATCGCTGGATGCCAACTGCTGATACGGAATCAGTCCGGTGGCAACCGCTCCGACGATGACGTAGATGACGGTACAAATGGCCAGGCCAAGCAGAATGCCGATTGGCATGTTGCGCTGCGGATTCTTTGTTTCTTCGGCCGCAGTCGAAATTGCATCGAACCCGATGTACGCGAAGAACACAATTGCCGCGCCTTGGTGAATGCCGCGAAATCCGTTCGGTGCGAACGGTTTGTAATTGGCCGGATCGATGTGCATCGAACCAATGACCACAAACAGGGTGAGCACCAGAAGCTTGATGATCACCATGATGGTGTTCGCACGAACACTTTCTTTAGCGCCTTGCAACAGCAACACCGTGACCGCCGCAACAATGCCGAAGGCCGGCAGGTTGACCAGAATTGGCATGCCCGCAATACGCGGTGCCGTATCCAACAGGCCGTGTACGGCCGGATCACTGGACGCCGTCACCACCCAATAACCGTGCGTCAGATAGCCCGGTAAGTCGATACCAAATCCTGTTAGCAGCGAAACAAAATATCCGCTCCACGAAATAGCGACCGCAACGTTGCCAACCGTGTATTCGAGAATGAGCGCCCAACCCACAATCCACGCCACAATTTCTCCAAGCGTCGCATACGAATACGCGTACGCACTGCCGGACTGCGGAATCATCGCCGCCAATTCGGCGTAACACAGCGCGGCCAACGCGCAAACCGCACCAAGCAATACAAACGAAAGTACCAGCGCTGGTCCGGCACCATAGCGAATGATTTCGCCGTTTCGCATTTCGCCGGCGGCAGCAGTGCCGAGCGACGAGAAAATTCCAGCGCCGATAACGGCGCCGATGGCCAACATGACAAGATCACCTGCCCCGAGCGTGCGCTTCATGCCATGCGCACTGTCGTCGACAGCAACTATCGGCTTGCGATCAAAAAGCCCCATGTCCGGTTGGCTAAGGGTGGAAACACAAATCCGGAAGCAATTCGCTTCCGGATTCGCTAACAGAAACTGCGGGTCAGATAAACAGCGGTGCGAGTACGAGCGTAAGCGTGGGCAGCAGCTTCACCAGCACGTGCAGCGACGG
>JBDTTO010000039.1:0-11403 GCA_039930585.1 Gemmatimonadaceae bacterium | reverse complement strand
CACCGGTAATCGCTACACCGTCGTCAAACGTCTGGGCAGCGGCGGTATGGCGCACGTGTATCTCGCCCGTCACGCCGCTCTACAGCGATCACTCGTGGTCAAGGTGTTGCATCGCAATCTCGCGCGTGATCCCGAAATGCGGGAACGCTTTCGGCGCGAGGCCGAAGCCGCGGCGCGTTTGGTGCATCCGTTTATTTGCGCGATTTCCGACATGGGTTCGTCGGGAGATCTCGAATATCTCGTGATGCCGTATTACGCGGGCGGTTCACTGGCCGATCTGCTCGCTCGGCAGCGCACATTGACACCAATCGCTGCGGCATCAACCGCAGTGCAGGTCGCGTGCGCGCTTGATTATGCACACCGCCGCGGTGTAGTACATCGCGATATCAAACCCGACAACATTCTGTTTGACGAAGACGGAAACGCCGTGTTGACGGATTTTGGTATTGCCACTGCGCGTTTTCACGGACGGTTGACCGTTACTGGTCGCGCCATGGGAACGCCGCACTACATGTCGCCCGAACAGGCGATGGGCAAACTTGTTGACGGACGCAGCGACTTGTACGCCGTTGGTTTGTTGTTGTACGAAATGTTGCTCGGCAAGCCACCGTTTGATGGTGATGATTCGTACGCAGTGGGATACAAGCACGTACACGAACAACCGGTCGCGCCTGCGCAAGCTGATCCAAAAATTCCGGGAACGATCAGCTCCATCATCATGAAGTGTCTCGCCAAAAGCGCGGCTGATCGCTACGATCGCGGCTTTGATCTGGCTGACGCGTTGACATTGTTTCTTGGCACTGGCAGTGACTCGCGTGTAGCTCGCGCTGCGCGTCGCACCGGCTTTACTCCTACCTGATAAATTGGCATGCAGCTGACTTGCGAAATTCTCACTGTACACACCAAGCACCCGTTCATCATTGCACGTGGTGGCACCAGCGAGTATCGCGTGGTGTGGGTGAAAATTCGCGATGCTGACGGCCTTGAGGGGTGGGGTGAAGCGGCGCCCAGCAAGTTCTACGGTGAGACTGCTGACAGCGTGATGGCGGCGGTCAAGAGTTTTGCGCCGTTGCTTGAATCGGCAAACGGTTGGTCGCTTGAAGCGATTGAACGGTCGCTGGAGCTGGCGTTGCGCTGGAATGCGGCAGCGCGCTGCGCGGTGAGTGCGGCGCTGCACGATTTGCACGGCAAACGGTTGGGAGTTCCACTCTGGAAATTGTGGGGATTGGAAGCAACTGGTGCACCGCAGTCCAGCTTCACAATTGGTATTGCTCCCGACGAAGAAACGCTGCGGTCACGCGTGCAGGAAGCAGCTGGATATCCAATTCTCAAAGTCAAACTCGGCACTCCGCGCGATACTGAAACCATTCGCACGGTGCGCAAGGAAGCGCCAAACGCAATTCTGCGCGTCGATGCGAACGCTGCGTGGACGCCAAAGCTGGCCATTCAGATGATGGATACGCTCGTGCAGTGTGGCGTGGAGATGCTGGAGCAACCGTTGCCACCGCACGACATCGCTGGTCTCAAATTTATTCGTGACCGCTCACCGATTCCCGTGTTCGCGGATGAGTCATGCCTCGTGGCAACTGACATTCCGAGACTGGCAGAAGCCGTTGATGGCGTAAACATCAAACTCATGAAGTGCGGATCATTGCGCGAGGCAATGCGCATGATTGCAGTGGCGCGCGCGCATAATCTCAAAGTCATGTGCGGTTGCATGGTGGAAACAACATTGGGCATTGCTGCGGCCGCGCAGTTCTCGCCGTTGCTTGACTACGCCGATCTTGATGGCGCCGCATTATTGTCCGACGATCCATTCGATGGCCCCGGAATTCCGAACGGTGTCGTAACCCTTGGCGACGGACCCGGACTGGGTGTAACAAAACGCTGATGGCAGACGCGATGGCCACCCGTTGCGTTTCGGTGGCGCTCGCGGCTCCTCTCTACCGCAGCTTCACCTACAGCGTGCCCGAGGGAATTGCAATGCCAATTCCTCGCGGTTCGCGCGTGGCCGTCACCTTTCGCAATCGGAAAGAAATCGGCATCTGCCTGGGTGAAGTTGATCCACCGGATGGTGTGAAGCTCAAACCCATCGACGCGGTGGTCGACAGCGCGCCCTCGTTCACCGAACCGCTGCTGCAAACCGCGGATTGGATTGCGAAGTGGTACGCCGCGCCACTTGGCATGACGCTGCGCGCAATGTTGCCGTCCGTGATGACGACAATGGCCACGCAATCAGCAACTATTCGCACCCGCAAAGTCGCACGTATTGCGATGGAGCTTTCGTCGCTGCTGCAACGCGAGAAGCTGTTTGCGCGTTCGCCGCAACAGCGTGCTGTGTACGAATTGCTTGAAGCGCAGGGCGGCAGCGCGCCAACGGACGCGTTGATCACGCAAGCGGGCTGTACTCCGGGCGTGCTCAAGTCGATGGTGAAACGCGAAATCATCACCATTCACGAAGAAACGCACGCCCGCGATCCGTTCTCGGAACGTGCTGTTGTGGTTCCACCGCCAGTTCCGACTCCCGCACAAAATGCGGCGGTGCAACAGATCGTGAACGGCGATCCTGGGCAGACTTTCCTGTTGCACGGAATCACCGGAAGTGGCAAGACGCTTGTCTACATCGAAGTGCTGCGCGAAATCGTGCAACGACAGAAACGCACGGCGATTGTGCTCGTGCCGGAAATTGCACTGACTCCACAAACGGTCGATCGATTTCGTGGTGCGTTTGGCAACGACGTTGCCGTGTTGCATTCCGCACTCTCCGAAGGCGAACGACTGGACGCGTGGCAAGCACTCCGTCGCGGCGACAGACGTATTGCCGTTGGTGCACGGTCAGCACTGTTCGCGCCACTCACAAACGTTGGCGTCATCATCGTCGACGAAGAACACGAAGCCAGCTACAAGCAGGGCGAAACGCCACGCTACCACGCGCGCGAAGCAGCCATTATACGCGCACGATTTGAAGGCGCTATCACCGTATTGGGAAGCGCGACGCCAAGTCTTGAAAGCTGGGAGCGCTCGGAGCGTGGACAATCAATTCGCATTTCACTTCCGGAACGTACAGGCGGTGGAACATTACCCGCCGTCTCGATTGTTGATTTGCGTACGGTTACGCGCGACATGCTCGCGAGCCGCGCACCGCACGCGCCATTCGATCCCGCACTTGGTGTGCTCAGTCCCGCATTAGCAGTTGCACTGGAATCGCGACTGATTCGTGGCGAACAATCGCTGTTGCTACTTAACCGACGCGGTTATGCATCGTTCATGCAATGCCAGTCGTGCGGATATGTGGCCGAGTGTCCGCACTGCAGCATTTCACTGACGTACCATCGCGTGCCTGAAGGATTGGTGTGCCACTACTGTCAGCATCGCGAAGCTGCGTTTGAAAAATGTCCGCAATGCAATAGCGAAGCAGTTAAGCGTCGCGGCCTTGGCACGCAACAGGTTGAGCGATTGGTCGCCGAACGTTTTCCGGAAGCGCGGTTGGCGCGCATGGACGTTGATACCACGAGTGGAAAGTGGTCGCACGCCGCCATCCTTGACCGCGTCGGACGCGGCGAAGTCGACATCCTACTCGGCACACAGATGATCGCGAAAGGACTCGACTTTCCGAACGTGACACTGGTTGGTGTTATCGATGCAGACACGGGACTCAATCTTCCTGATTTTCGGTCCAACGAACGCACGTTTCAGTTGCTTAGTCAGGTGGCGGGACGTGCGGGTCGTGGAGTGAAGGGCGGGGAAGTGATTGTGCAAACGCGCATGCCCGGTAATCACGCCATCATCCAGGCAGCGATGCACGACTTTCATGCGTTTGTGCGGCAGGAATTGAATGAACGTCGCTCGCCTGCGTACCCACCGTTCATTTCGTTGGCCAACATCATAGTGACGGGGCAGGGCGAGGAAACCACCGCGCAAGCAGCGATTGCCGCGGCCGAGTGGGTGCACAAACTGCTTCAGCGTACCAATACGCGTGATGTCGAACTGGTCGGCCCTGCGCCATGTCCCATCGACCGTATCAAAGACCGTTGGCGCTGGCACTTCCTGTTGAAGTCCGCCAAGGCGTCGACTCTCACACGTGTCGCGCACTACATCGGCGAGCGATACGTGCTACCGCGCGCGAGCGGTCTCCGTTTGATTGTGGATAGGGACCCGGCCGCGCTGTTGTAAACGAGCCAGCCGGCCGATCCTTCTCAGAGGGCTTTTCGACACCAACGTCTTTCGATCTGCGCGCCATGGCAACCACAACGTTTTCCGCATCACGGACGCTTAGCAGCATCCCGCCCTATGTCTTCTGGGAATTGGATGCACGTCGAGCTGCGCTCCGCGCGAAAGGAAAGACGTTGGTGGATTTCGGAATTGGCAGCCCTGATCAGCCCGTGCCGGATGTCGTGTTGGAAGCATTGCGCACGGCCGTTGGTGAACGTGCACTGAGCGGATATCCGCACTTCACCGGGCATCCCGATTTTCGAAATGCGGTCGCTGCATTTATGCAGAATCGTTTTGGTGTTGCGATTAATCCCGACACGGAATTGATGCCGGTTGCCGGCAGCAAGGAAGGCATCGCCGAAATCGTGCTGTCGATGTGTAACCCGGGCGACGTGGTGTTGGTGCCGGAAATTCATTATCCCGTGTACGCGCGCGCAACGCAGTTGGCCGGTGCGGTTCCGGTGTTTGTTCCGTTTGCAAAAGACGGCACGAATCGTTTGATGGTGGAAACCATCAGTGCCGATGATCTCGCGCGTGCACGCATTATGATCGTCAATTATCCTTGCAACCCGACCACGGCCATTGCGTCGCGCGAAGAGCTGGCTGCGCTGGTCAAGTTTGCCGAGCAGAATGAACTGCTTTTGGTGAGCGATCTCGCGTACAGTGAACTGTCGTTTGACGGTTACGTTGTGCCAAGCATTCTCGAACTCGACGGCGCAAAAGAAGTTGCCATCGAAATGCACAGCTGCTCAAAGACGTTCAACATGGCGGGACTTCGCATTGGTTTTGTTACGGGTAATGCTGATGCGATTGCCGTGCTCGATCAGTATCGCGCGAATGTTGGTTACGGCGTGTCGACGTTGCCACAGCGCGGCGCAATTGCGGCGTTCAACAACTACAAAACGCTTGTTCCGCCAATCGTCGCTGAATACAAACGTCGTCGTGATGCGTTGGTTGATGCGATGCAGCAGCACGGCTGGGCCACGACGGTTCCGCAAGCCACCATGTATCTGTGGCTCGATGTCCCGAAAGGCTTTGACGACTGGGGCTGGGTTGATGCGTTGATGGAAGGCCCCGGAGTCGTTGTCACGCCCGGCATCGCCTTCGGTGCCGCGGGCACGGGCAAATTCCGCATGTCGTTGGTGCAGCCTGCGTCCACGCTGGTCGGGGCAGTGCCCCTCATGACCGAGGTCGCCCGCCGCTAAAACCCGATGAAACCCTTTTTCGGGACTTGGCGTCATATATTCTACAAAGTCGACAATATGACCCCAGGACGTCATGGAAAAGAATCTCGGCGAACTCGAACAGCTCGTGCTCCTGGCCCTTCTCCGACTCGGAGATGACGCTTACGGCGTAACTGTGCACCAGGAAATTCAGTCGCGCACGGGACGGAACATGAGTTTCGCGACCATCTACACGACTCTGTCGCGACTGGAAGGGAAAGACTTTGTCCAGTCGTATGTGGGTGATCCCACGCCGGAACGTGGCGGTCGTGCCAAGAAACATTTCGAGATCACGACCACCGGAAAACAGGCGCTGCAGCAAAGCATTCGTGCGCTGCGCACGATGTCGCGCGGGCTCGATGCGAAGTGGGGCACGCCATGATAACGCCTCGTAATGAAGCACCGAATGATAGGGCCGAGCAGAAATCAGATCCGCCAGCCGTTGTGTGGTGGTTCCTCGCTCACGCGCTTGCATCACGCATTCGCGAGCCCATGCTCGGCGACATCGAAGAGCAGTATCGGCAAATGCACGCTGAGCGCGGCGCATACTCGGCCAATCGATGGCTTTTGCGCGAAACGCTCTGCGCGCCACTGACACGTTTACAGCGCGCCTCAATTAGTCCGCAACTACACAAGTTCACTGGAGATTCGCACATGACCACGTTGCAGTCGGATCTTCAGTTCGCCTGGCGCATGTTGGTGCGACGTCCGGCATTTACGTTGCTCGCAGTGTTCACGCTGGCGCTTGGCATTGGTGCAACGACTGCGATTTTCAGCGTCGTCTATCCCATTCTGTTCGAGTCGCTGCCGTACCCGAATGCCGATCGGGTAATGATGGTGTGGGAAGGCAGCGATCCTACTGACAAGAGCAACCTCGGCTACGCAACGTACGCCGACATACTCGAGAAGAACCGGACATTCAGCGATGTCGCAGTCGTGGCATACGCCTCAGGCACGATGACGGGGCGGAGCGAACCGCAATTTCTCGAAGGCGATCGTGTTTCAGCATCGTTCTTCAAAGTGCTCGGTGTAAATCCCGCACTTGGGCGCGCGTTTCGCGACGCCGACAATGTGAGGGGCTCCGAGCGAGTCATCATCATTTCCAACGCACTGTGGCGCAGTCGTTTTAGCGGCGACTCATCTATCATCGGCAAGCCACTGAAGATGATGGAAACGGATTTCACTATTGTCGGCGTCATGCCCGCAAGCTTTGAAAATCTGATTAGCCCAACGTGGCAGTTTCTGTTGCCAATCCGGTATGACCTTTCATTACCGCAGGCGTGTCGCTCGTGCCGTCATCTGCGTGTCGTTGCCCGGCGCAAGGAAGGCGTGACGACGGCACAGGCGCAACGAGATCTTGCAGGAATCGCGCAGGAGTTGAAACGCGACTATCCGAAGGATTACAGATACTCTGGTCTTCACACGAACGCACTCTCCGAAGATGTTGTAAAGAATGTGCGACCCGCACTGCTGGCAGTTCTTGGTGCGGTCGCGCTCGTGTTGCTCGTGGCATGTCTCAACGTGATGAATCTGCTGCTCGCGCGCGGTGCGCAACGTGAAGGCGAGTTTGCCGTTCGCGCGGCACTCGGCGCTGGCCGGTCGCGACTCGTGCGTCAGTTGCTATCCGAGAGTGTTCTCTTGGCCTTTCTTGGCGGCATTGCTGGCATTGCCGTTGCCTATGGCGGCGTACGCATTTTGGTCGCACTCAGCCCTGCAGACTTGCCGCGACTCTCTGAAATAGGAATTCAGGGCTCGGTACTGTTGTTCGCGCTCGTGACCACAACTGTGGTGGGTGTTGCGTTTGGAGTGATTCCCGCGATGCAGGGATCGCGAAGCAACTTGCACGACAGCATTCGTCGAAATACTCGCCGCTCGGCTGCCACTTCACGACTTACGCGATCAACGTTGGTGATAAGTGAAGTCGCGCTCGCGTTGGTGCTTCTGGTCGGCTCCGGATTGTTGTTTCGAAGCATGGAAAAATTGTTTTCCGTCAATCCCGGATTCGATTCGCAGAATCTGCTGACCATGCAGATACAGGGCGGGGGCGGAAAACTTACCAACGACACGCTGGTTTTGCAGTTCATGGAAGACGCGCTGCAGTCGGTACGCGCGCAGCCCGGTGTGTTATCGGCGGCGCTCACCAGTCAGCTACCACTCACCGATGATCGCGATGAATACGGGGTGCAGTTCGAAACGCGGCCGCCGCTCAATCCGAATGATGCGAATGGAGGCCGATATCGATTTGCAGTGAGTGACGGCTACTTCGAAACCATGAAAATTCCGCTCGTGCGCGGACGATATTTCGCGACGACGGACAAGGGCACCTCCACGCTTGTCGCAATCATCAATCAAAGCTTCGCTCGCAGATATTTTGGCGAAGTCAGTCCGGTTGGACAACGCGTGAAGATTGGTGGAACGGATGGTCCCTGGCGCGAAATTGTTGGAGTGGTCGGCGACGTGAAACACGAATCGCTGTCGTCCACCCATTTCGATGCCGTCTATCTTCCCGAAGTACAATGGCGATTTGTGGACTATGCAATGACACTTGTGGTGCGGCCAAGGGGCGATGCAATGGCGGCTGTTCCGTCGCTACGCAAAACGATTTGGGCGGTCGACAAGGATCAACCGATCATTCGCATTGCAACCGCCGAACATTTGATTGCGGAGCGCGAGGCCGAGCGTCGTTTTGCGTTGGTGTTGTTTGAGGGTTTCGCGATTGTCGCGCTCGTGTTGGCCGCCGCCGGCATATATGGAGTGCTTTCCGGAACTGTGAGTGAACGCGGTCGCGAGTTGGGAGTTCGCGCGGCATTAGGGGCCACCGGTCGGGATCAGATCGCGATGGTGGTGCGCCAGGGCATGACGCTCACGACGATCGGCATGATCGTGGGACTGGGCGTCTCACTGGCGTCCAGTCGCATTTTGAGCAGCATGTTGTTCGGGATATCGCCGCTCGATCCAACAACCTACGTCGGCGTTACCGGCGGATTAGTGTGCGTCGCATTACTGGCCTGCTGGATTCCGGCCCGACGAGCGTCACAAACCAGCCCTTTGGAGGCTCTCAAGGCGGATTAGTGCCTCCGCACCTTGAGCCGAGGGCGGTCTGCCGGTGATCTTTCAGGAGTGACAACCTTTCGACCTCCAGATTTTTCCGAACCACACCTGGCGAATGCTCCGCCGGCCAGATTTGTGCCGGCGCCTGCCGACGGCGTACTGCCCGACGGCTTTTTTTCGACGACCAATTTGCCCACTTACGTCAAGCTGAACGACGTATGGCAACTTCCACTCGAACCCCGCATGGATTCGGCCATCGTTCTCACGGGCGATGGAAAGTTGTATGCGCGTGAAGGACGTCGAGTGAAGGCGGGCGATCTCGTCGCCATTGGAATGGCCGAAGACGGCGGTCAGGGCATCTACGTCTATACGCGCGCATTCACCGTCGAAGAAAACGATGGTGAATTCAAGTTCATGACCAGTGCGGTGTCGCGTGAGAAGCCCATCGACTATTCGCTCATGGCGCAATTGCTCGTCGATGAGCGAGTGCGTGGCGGCTACGTCATTTGGGTGACGGGCCCTGCGCTGGTGCATTCACGCGCTCGTGCCGACATGACGTGGTTTGTTGAACATGGATTTGTGAATGCACTGCTGGCGGGAAACGCCGTTGCAGTGCACGACATTGAAACATCCATGTTTGGCACGACGCTTGGTATGACGAATACCGGTATGCCAAGCTCCGGTGGACATGGATTGCACATGCGCGCGATTAACGCGGTGCGAGGTGCAGGCTCGATTGCCGCTGCGGTAGATCAGGAAATAGTCACCAGCGGTATCATGCACGCGTGTGTTCGCCATCAGGTGCCATTCGTCTTGTGTGGGTCCATCCGCGATGATGGTCCGTTGCCCGATGTCATCACCGACGTGATTCGGGCGCAGGACACCATGCGCAGTCACGCCACGCGCGCCACCATGGCCATCATGATCGCGACAGCGCTGCACGCGATTGCAACCGGCAACATGCTGCCTGCCTTTGTGATGGAGGAGAACGGCAACCTGCGTGAACTCACAACGATCTGCGTTGATTCATCCGAGTTTGTTGTTTCCAAGCTGAAAGACCGCGGCACGCACCAGGCGTTTGGTGTGGTAACCAACGCGCAGGATTTCTTGCACATCCTCCGCCTGTTTGTCGAGCGTGAGCTCGAAGCGCGCGGAATCGCAACACCACATGCGGAAACTCCCGTTTCTGCTATTCCAGTCATCCAGAAACTGTCATGAGTGTGCTTGTGATATCAGAGTCAGAAAACGAAGGCGAACAGTTGATGGAGAACGCTGAAGCAACGGAGACGCTCGCACTCGATGAAGGAACGGGTGACGAAGAGTTGGTTGTCGCCGCACGTTTGTCGGACGAACGCGCGAACGTGCCGGTTAGCGAAGTGACCGAACGTTTTCTGCGTGCAATTCTCGCCAAGGTGCCACTCGATCGCATTGAAGAGCTGCATTTGTTTTCGCCGCTTCGCCAAGGCACGGTTGAAACGGGTATCGCGGTTGTGGCCGCGCGCGTAATTGTTGTTGAAGAACCCGATACGTCGGCGCTCGAACTCGAACTTGAAGCTGGCAACGAGGTCTACGTCGATGATGCGATGGATGTTGACACGTCAGTTGACGCGAGTGTTGATGCCGCAGTAGACGCAACGGTTGACGCCGAAGTCGAAGTTTCGGTTGATGCTGAAATCGAAGTCTCCGAAGATTCGTCGATCGACGCGACGGTTGACGTCGAGAGCGACGATGCGGTTTCCGCAGGTGACAACGACGCAGATGAAGTCGAAGCCGTAACTGAGGTCGCGCTTGAGCACGCCGCCGAGTTTATCGCTGAAGAAGACGATTCGCCGTACGCCGACGAACCACAATCGGTTGTGCGCGAGACTGATGCTGATTCGGAAATCGTTGCCGCCGAGGGAGTTGAAATCGCAATCGAAGAAACCGAAGACGCCGTCGTACCTTTGGTGCCGCGCATTCGTCACACGGTGTACACCGCGCGTTATCGTCTCGTCGTGAAAGGCCCCGAACGCGGCAAATGGGAAATGGATGTTGTCGACGAAGCTGACGCGCCACTACTCGCTGTTGAAACCGTCGTACGCGGCGTGCAACGTCGCGCAGGCGAAGAAACGGCTACGGTTCGTTACGATTCGCATCAGCTTGCCCGTGCACTCCGAATTCCGTTTCCTGAATCGCTGTGACCGACGCGGACCACGTTCACGATAACGGTGAAGGAAGGGAGGCGTTTCGCGACTATTTGCGCGAACACAACCTTCCGGTCACTGCGCAACGTCTCGCCATCGCGGACATTGTGCTGGGAACTGGTCGTCACGTGAGTGCGGAAGATGTGCAGAAGGAGCTGTCCACGACCGGCGCGTCAGCCGGAACGGCCACCGTGTATCGCACGCTCGAAGTGTTGGTGAAAAGTGGGTTGGTTGTTGAACGCGATTTTGGCGAAGGCTTCAAACGATACGAGGCCGCGCGCGATGTTCCGCATCACGAACATTTGTTATGCACGGTTTGTGGCAAGGTCACAGAATTCCGCGACGAGAGATTGGAACGCATGACAACCGTCCTTGCTGAAACACACGGGTTCACGCGCCAACGACATCGGCTCGTGATTTATGGCCAGTGCGCCGACTGTCGCAGCACCACGAGGACGCGGTAACGAACGATGGATCCCGCAGCGCTAACATGGTTCGTTGCATTCACCGCCGGACTGCTGAGCTTCCTCAGTCCGTGCGTGTTGCCGTTGGTGCCCAGCTACATCGGGTTCATTACCGGGATGGGCCTCGAAGACATCACGCGCGCACGACGCACGACATTAGTGCACGCCGTGCTGTTCGTAGTTGGCTTCTCTTCGATCTTCATTCTGCTTGGCGCGGGCGCAACGCTGATCGGGCAACTGCTCACACAATTCAAGCCGATCATTGCGCGT
>JBDTTO010000038.1:0-11473 GCA_039930585.1 Gemmatimonadaceae bacterium | reverse complement strand
GCCACCATGCGCACGTTCACGTTCACGCCTGGGCGCTTGATGCGCGCGTACGCAACACCCGACATTGCGCCTGCGGCAAATACGACCAGCAATAACAGTGCGCCCAGTATGCGCGCCCGCGTTACTGAATTGAGGGTTTCCGACTTGGCGTTCACCGATTGCCTCCGTAGGTATTGAGCCACTCCATCGGTGCCACCTGTCCGGTTTCGAGATACCGACGCACGGGCGCTGGCAATTCATCGGGCCGCTTCGCGACCGTCTCCTGCGGCGTCTGCACATCCGCTTTCAGAATGAGCAACTCCGATACGCACATAACGACAGCGGCGGCGGCAAGCGCCGGAATCCGCCACGTTGCCAGATCAATTCGACCGCGTGCAACAATCAGCGTTTCGACCGGAGTTTGCCGAGTGGGGGCGGTGGCGATGCGTTGCAGGACGGCGTTGACTACGCGTTGTTCGCGCAGTTGCATGTCGCGGCTTTCGGGCGTGTTGTGATCACTCGCTCTGTCTTCACTCATGCTCGCGTTCCTCCGGCAGAAGATCACCCAACTGTTTTCTCAGTTTTGCACGTGCATCACTGAGATGGCGACGAGACATCAAGACGCTCAACCCTGTCTTGCGCGCAATCTGACTGTGGGTCCAACCATCAATTTCGTGGTGCACGGCTACTGTACGTTGTATGTGCGGCAGCGAATCGAGCGCGCGCCGCAGCCGACGACTTTCATCGCTGAAATCAGTGGCGTTGTTATCGGACACTGCATGAATTCCCGACGCCGCATCAAGCGACTGCGCGGCCCGGAGCGCCTGATACCGACGAATGTTCATTGCCTGGTATCGCACAATCTGCAAAACCCATCCGCGAAACGATTCCGGCTGGCCGCACTCCTCCAACCGGAAATACGCTCGCGCAAACGCCTCCTGGCACGCGTCCTCGGCGTCTTCGACTACGTTCGTTAAACTGCGCGCAGTGATAAACGCGGCCTCAAAGTGACGACGCATCAACACTTCGTACGCGGACGCATCACCCGACTGCGCGCGTCCCACCAGCTCTGCGTCCGAACTCAAACGGTTAACACCGATTGCGCGTGCTCAACGTTCGATGCGAAGGCCAAGCATGCGAAATGGCGCCGCTTGTTCGACAGTCAGCGTGAACGTCGCATCTTCGCCGTCGCCGGTCCGAAATAGCACCGAAATTTCGTACTCCGACGATGACGTAATTTTGATTGCAGTGAGCGTTCGCATGTTGTCATGCATCTCTCTCATGGTGGCCACACGATCAGCGATTGTGCGCGTGTCATCCGGTCGTTTGACAACATCCGTCTCGAAAAACTTGCGCGCGGCCTCAAGATCTGCACTGCTGTAGATCGCGAGGAATCGACGAAGTCCGCGACCTGCCGGCGTGTCCGGAATTTCGACGGGTGCAGCATTCGGCGTAGATGCGCCAGCAGCTCCGCGACCACGACCGCCTGCAGGTGGTCCAGTGTCGATCGCGACCTGTACGCCGGGACCACCGCGTTGAACGGGCGCACCCGCCGCAATGTCCAATGCTTCGCGAACTTTCATAGCGGGAATGTCCGTAGAACTGGTCGAGAGGAAAATGTCCAACCCGACTCCGGGAAACCGGCTGTAGAAAAAGAAGAACGTGAGATCAGAACCGGCCAGCACAACAGGTTCATCCGGATGAAAGAACAGATTGCGCGATGCTGGCTTGAGCAACGGTCCATCGCTCATCAGCGCGCGATAGAAACGATACATATCACTTACCGTCGACAACATTCCGCCGTTGCCGCGCAAATTCCAGTACGGCCCATCCGCCGCGTGCGGACGTTCGAGAAATGTGCCGGCGTCTTTTCCATCGCGATAACCGTGAACCACGCGTGCCGGATTGAAGTTCGGCAACAGATATCCGGTTTCGGTTAACGCGAGTGGTTTCAGAATATTGTCGCGCACGTAAACGTCGTACGACGAACCACTGACTATCTCGATAATCGCGGCCAGCAAACTGTAGCCAATGTTGGAGTACTTCCGTTCGGTGCCCGGCGTAAACAACGACTTCGCCGCCAACGCTTGCCTGATTTCTTCATCACGCGAAATCACATCCCAATCGCCGCCCAGATGTTGATCGAAACCCGCGCGATGGTTCAGCAGTTGATTGATCGTGATACCACGCTTGTCAGCCGGAACGTTTGGGAGAAACTTTGTGATGCTGTCGCCCAACGACAATTTTCCGCGTTCCTGCAACTGCAACAGTGCAACTATCGTGAAATCCTTTGTGTTTGAACCAATCTGTATAACTGAGTTTCCAGCAATTGGCAGATTCGTAGCACGGTTGGCTAATCCATATCCTTTCTTCAGCACCACGCGGCCACCTTTTGCTACCAACGCGACGCCAGAAAATCCATTCTTCTGCATGGCGGAGAGCGTCGAATCAACCCGCATGCCGATGGGCCCCTCAATGATGGTGCGCGTTGTATCGCTGTTGGTTTGAGCGGCGGCTGATGACGCCGCGGCGAATGAAATTGCCAACGCGCTGGCTAACGCCAGAGAATGCGCTGAAGATTGAATTGGAAGTTTGCAGGTGCGTCGCACGGAAGGTGTCCTGGTTGAGGATGACTTATGCACTGCCCTCACCACGCTCGAGACTCCCAAAGTGTGAGCCCGCGAACCAAAGTCGACAGGAATTCGCGTTGATGGCGCCTGCCGGGTTGCCTATTATGAGATTCACGACGTCGCAGTGCACGACTCCCCGAAACGGCCGGAAAATGAACGAGAAACCGTGGACCATACGTCGCACAACCGTGTTAAGCGACAATGAAATCGCGGGCCTCACCGACGTGCTGATTGACTGCGTGAATGGCGGAGCGTCGGTCAGTTTCATGCACCCGCTGTCGCGTGAGCACGCCACAAATTTCTGGCAGGACGTAGCGCGCGGCGTAGCCTCCGGCGAACGCGCGCTAATTATCGCCGAAGACGAACTCGGCATCTGCGGCACCGTGCAACTCGTGCTCAGTCAACCAGAGAATCAGCCACATCGCGCTGATTTGTCCAAGATGCTTGTGCATCGCCGAGCGCGCAGGCAGGGGCTTGGTGAGGCGTTGATGAGTTTGGCCGAATCTGTCGCGCGTGATTGCGGCAAGACGCTGCTGGTGTTGGATACCGCGAGTGATGTGGCCGAACGTTTGTACGAACGCCTGGGATGGTTTCGCGTTGGCGCGATTCCCGATTATGCGTTGCTACCGAACGGCGAGCCGTGCACTACGACCTTCTTTTACAGAAAGCTCGCGTAACGCGCGTTGTATTCGCCGCTATTTTCGCTTGCGCGTCCACACCGAAACGAATTCCACATAACGCTTTCGTTCGAATCGCGGCGGATCCAATCCCGCGTTCGGATCTTTGGTGCATGGCGATTTTCCCCACGCCAGACGGAGCGAATTGCCGATGTCCGCGCCGTCGCCAAACACCTCGATGAAATCGATATCCGCCAGCCGTACTGTTGATACCGGAAATCCGTAGCGTGGTAAACCGTCAACCAGCAAACACACCGGGGCGCCAAACTTCAGTCCGTTCTTGGCCAGCAAACCCGATGCAATGACGGCATCGTATATGGTAGTGGCGCCGTCTTTCGCCAACACATCACGTCCCGCGACAAACGAGCGGTTGCTTGATGTCGTGAGGCGCTGTTGCAAATCTCGCAGCCTGTTTTTCTGACCGTTTGGTCCGTTACCCGGTGTCAGAAAAAGCACCACGTCGGTACCCGATGACGGACTGAGGCTCACGCCCATCACGCGCGTTTCGTAGCCCTCGCGCGCAACCTGAACGACAGCTTCACCAGCCTTTGATAAGGGAATTTCAAATCGGCCGAGACTGTCCGTCAGTACTTTTTTCTTCTGCTGCGGGACCATGACTTCGGCGCCCGCAATCGGTTGACGATTGTTGTTGTCACCAACAATGCCGCGAACACCGATCCAGTTTTCGCGAATTTCCATGCGCTCGATTTGTCGGGCAACCGTGCGCAGTACGAATGCCGTTTGCACATTCGCCTTGTCGATTTCAACGTCGCGATCGAGCGACTCGAAGCCGATCATGCTTACAGTGATTTGTGCCGTGCCGTATGGCAGCGAGAGTGTCACCAATCCGCGATCGTTGGCCCGAACCGTTGTGTCCACACCGTTGGCCATCGCGTGTACGCGGGCAGATGCGAGCACTCCACCGTTTTCATCGCGGACAACCGCGTTCAGAATTCCGCGCGCTTGCGCAACAGCGCTTGTTGGAGCCGCAAACTGAGCGCCGATGCCAAAAAGCGCCGCGACCGCGAAGAGTGGTAAGGATTTCATGGTGATCGTGGTTGGACGCGTAGTCAATTGGGTTTACCATGCACAAGCACGGTTGGGTCCCACATCCGTTCGACCAACGCCCGTTTATTGGTTGCCAGCATAACCGGAAAGCTCGCCAGCGTTCCGTGCGTCAATATTGTGTGCTCCACGGACGTGCACCAGAACAAAAGGTACACTTTTCGGGATTCGTTTTGCTTGACGATCAACGCCGGAAGTGATTCTTTCCCCTATCCTTATGCGCATGTGATGATGTCATTCGGACAGAGGGTCAGTGTAACTCGTTGTCAACTTGTCAGGTGAACGTGATGACCAAATCAACCGAGCGATTTACGAGCCGAGTTGCGAATTATGTTCGCTACCGGCCGCATTATCCGATTTCGATTATTCGTTGCCTCGAATCCGAATGTGCGCTCACGCCGAATTCGATCGTTGCGGATGTTGGATCAGGCACGGGAATCCTGAGTGAGCTCTTTCTCGCGAATGGCAATCAGGTATTTGGTGTGGAACCCAATGGCGCGATGCGAGAAGCGGCCGAACAGTTGTTGGCTTCGCAATCAAACTTTGCCAGCAGCGACGGAACGGCTGAAGCCACGGGATTGCCCAACGCCAGCGTCGATTTTGTTATCGCCGGCCAGGCATTTCACTGGTTTGACGCGCAGGGTGCGCACAAGGAATTCGCGCGGATTCTCAAACCAACAGGTTCGGTTGTGCTGGTTTGGAACGAACGCAGCGCGTCGGCAACTCCGTTCGACGCAGCATACGAGAAATTGCTCGAAACATTTGCCGTCGGTTACGCAATTGTGAACCATCGTTCAATAGATGCGGATACATTACGGGAATTTTTTACGAAGGGCCTCACAGTGCGAACGTTTGACAACAAGCAGCAGTTTGATTTCGATGGGTTAAAGGGCCGCTTGCTGTCGTCGTCGTACGCGCCGGAAACCGGACATCCGCAGCATGATGCGATGATTCGCGAATTGCGTGCGCTGTTTGACGCTTATGAAACGAACGGTCAAGTGACAATTCATTACGACACAAACGTCTACTTCGGACACCTCTGATGCGATTAATCTGGAAACATGCGGTGGTTGCGTCGATGGTCTGGGTGCATGCGCTTCACGCGCAATCGGTGAATGGAGCGTCCGTACAACCACCGCCACCGCTTCGAATTCCGGTCGAGATCGAACGCGAGGTGCGTCGTCTGGCGGCGCTCAATCCAGACGGCGGCCTTTGGCCAGGCTTCGATCCGCTGGCAATTCCCTTGGCAGTTTTTGACGGACGTCAAACGTATCTGTTTCGGCATCCATCACCACCGCCCGGATTTAAGCCGCTTGAAGCAGCGTTTCCCAATTCGTACGTGCGCGATGGACGGCTTGAGGAAATTACGGCGAATTCCAGTGCGATGATTGGCGGTGTGATGACCGCCACTATCATGCAAACCGGACCAATGAACTTTGATTATCCGGCAGTTACCGCACCGGTGGCAATTCACGAAGCATTTCACGTATATCAGCGCGCGCATCACAAAGACTGGATTGCAAATGAAGCGGATTTGTTCGCGTATCATTTCGAAGTTCCGCAGCTGCTGACGTTTCGTCGTCTCGAATCGGATGCACTACGTCGCGCGCTGCTCAGTTACGATCCAGCCAAGAGTGCATGTTGGGTTCGCGGCGCGCTCAAATATCGCCAGGATCGATTTGCGCGAATGGATCCAAGCTACGGCGCGTACGAACGCGGCACGGAACTGAACGAAGGCCTCGCGACATACGTGGAAGCGCGTTCCACCGATCGCATTGTTGAATTTCCTGCGAATGAATTTCCACTCACGGGTGTCCGTCAACGCGCATACGCGAGTGGCAGCGCGATTGCGACGCTGCTTGATCGATTCCGGCCGCAATGGAAGCAAGAGTTCGAACGCGGCGACCGCACGTCGATGGAGCAGGCCCTCGGCGAAAGTGTCGGCGAAGGCAAGAGCTGTCAGGCTTCTTCCATCGAACTCAGTTTGGCCGCGCAACGTTCGTGGGAGGAATCCAGCGCGCTCATGACGGAACGCGGCAAACGTCACGGCGCATTCATGGCCAAACCTGGTTGGCGACTTGTCGTGGAAACCAGCGGCAGCCAGCCAATGTTTCCGCAGGGCTTTGATCCTCTGAACGTGGTGAGCTTTCCCCCGGCTGATGTTCTGCACACGCGATTTCTTAAAGCAGGCAACAATCTTGGGCAGATCGAGATTCTCAACACCGAAGCGCTAACGGTGTCGGCCGGTGTACACCCAATCATGCAGGGGTTTCGCAGTCTAACCGTTACGGGACTCGCGAAACCAGAAATCAGCGACAGCCTGGGCACGATCACAGTAAAAGCGCCTGGAGTTTCGCTGCGATTCAGTAAATCGTTCGTTCAAGTAGATAGCATGACCGTGACGGTAAAGTTGCGCGGACCGTGATGCGAACGCTGCGATGCCCAACGATTCCATAAACGAGACCAGCGTTGTGTGTACGCGCTTACTGCGCGCCCGCCGACCGCAACATCTCGTGATAGAAACGCACCAGCTCAACCACGTTCGCCGTTGAAATACGTTCGTTCACACCGTGAAAACGCGCCAGATCTTCGGCTCGAGCGCGAACTGGCGAGAACCGATAGATGTTGTTCGTTAAGCCAACGTAATAGCGCGAATCCGTTGCACCGACCATCAAACCAGGCGCGACAACTGTGCCCGGAAACAGCGATCGCACCGTGCGATTAATGAGTTGATACGACGCTGCCGTCGTGCTTGAAACCGGAGCGGGTTCCGAACTGAAATTCAGCGCTGAAATTTCAACCGACGGATCACCAATTTTGCTCTTCACGTGCTCCAACACACTTTCACGCGTGTCACCCGGCAACAACCGAAAGTTCACCGTTCCCTCGGCCACACCGGGAATCACGTTGTCCTTGTTTCCGGCCTGCAACATCGTGAGCGCCGTGGTGGTGCGTATGGTTGCGTTGGTTCCCGAAGCTCTTTCCAACTGAGCTCGAACAATCGGACCAAACAACCACAAATTTGATAGTGCAACACGATTGAAACCGCTGATTTCCGGTGCAACGGTTTCAAACATTTCGCGAGAGACGCCCTCAATGGCCGCAGGCATCTGCTCGTTTTCGAGACGACTCATAATGCCACTCAACTTGGCGATGGCATTGTCACCTTGCGGCTGTGGCATTGATGAATGCCCGGGTGTTGCCGTCGTTTTTATTCGGAATGAGATGTAGCCTTTTTCGGTAACACCAATCAGCGCAGCGGGCGGCGTAAGTCCGGGCACGATGCCTTCGGTGATGAGCAGTCCTTCGTCAATGATGAAGTCGAGTTTCACACCACGCGCCTTGAGCAGGGCCGCGATTCGCATCGCACCGCGTTGACCGCTGGTTTCTTCGTCGGCCCCGTACGCGAGATAGATCGTGCGTTTGGGTTTGAATCCTTCGGTCAACAGGAGCTCGACTGCTTCCATTTGCGTGATGAGATTTCCCTTGTCGTCCCACGCACCGCGCCCCCACACAAAGCCGTCCTTCACCTCACCCGCAAACGGCTCGGTCTTCCAATCTTTCTCAGTGCCGGGAGAAATTGGCACCACATCCTGATGCGCTATCAACATCAGCGGCGCAAGCGATGAATCGCTGCCAGGCCACGTGTACAACAAGCTCAAATCGCCAATCTTCTCGCGCGTGAGTGTGCTGTGAATCTTTGGGAAACTTGACTCCAGCATCGCATGCAGCTTCAGAAACTCTTCAGCGTTCTGCGTGGAGTCATCGTAACTCGACACGGTTTGCAAGCGAATGGCAGCGGCCAGGCGATCGACGACTCCCTTTTCATCAACCATGAAGGCGGGTACCGGAATGGCGGCCAGTTGGCGACTGCCGTGCCGCACGGTATTGACGCCCACCGCCACAGCCAGCACGATCACTGCAGCCAACAGAACCAGCGCGATGCGCTTGAACATGTGTTCGTTCCTCTCCGCTGTCCCAGGTAGTCTCCCCGCAAACTACGTCACGGATACAGTTGATGCTTCTGCTTCTTGCCGCAACGCTGGCGTTTTCCGTCGCCTCGCATGACGTGACCGCAATTCCCACTCCGCCGGCGAATGACAGTGTTGTCGTCGCCCGTCGCGCACCGGTCGAAACGGGCGCTGACCGCCTGTTGAGCGAATACGCAAGTTTGATTCGCGGAAAATCGATTGCGTTGGTGGCCAATCACAGCGCTCGTCTGGCGGACGGCACACATCTCGCCGACGCGCTGTTTGGATTCAAGGACACGAAACTGAAAGTCCTGTTCGGCATGAACTACGACATTCGCTCCAACGACTACTCGGCCACTCCCGACAGCGCCGTTGCAATTGACAAAACAACAGGGCTCACGAAATACGATCTGTACGGAGAGACGCACAAACCCACACCTGAAATGTTGAAAGGTGTGGACGTGATTGTGTTTGATATTCAGGAAGTTGGCGCGCGCTTTTACGAACACATCAACATTCTGGCGTTCGTGATGGAAGCGGCAGCCGAACAGGGCATTCGCGTTGTGGTGTTGGACCGGCCAAATCCGATCACGGGCATCAAACAGGATGGATTTGTCACCGACGATGCGGCCCGCTATCGCTTTGGTTCATACGCCGCCGTACCGGTTGTTCACGGAATGACAATCGGTGAATTGGCAAAGATGTACGTTGGTGAAAAGATGATTCGCGGAACTCGCCCTGTGCAGTTGGACGTGGTGCCAATGCGTGGATGGAAGCGCAACATGTGGTACGACGAAACTGGATTGCCTTGGCGTAAACCATCGCCCAATCTGCTCACTCTCGAATCACTGCTCGCGTACGTGGGCACCTGCTTGTTTGAGTCGCTGAACGTGAGTGAAGGACGCGGCACCGACAATCCATTTGAACTTATTGGTGCGCCATTTCTCGACAACGCAAAGGCGATCGAGCTGCTGCGCGGTGTTGGACTGAAAGGCGTCACGTTCGAACCGGTGGAGTTCACGCCGGTGCAAAAGCCGTATCATGGACGTCCGCCCAAGCTCACCGGCGAAAAATTGCATGGCATTCGCCTGCATGTCACTGATCGCAATGCGTTCGATCCGTACAAAACCGGCGTTTCGTTGCTGTGGGCGGTGAACAAGCTGCACGCCGACAAACTTGTCTGGAACGACGCCGTGCTGGATCGCTTGGTGGCAACGCCACGCCTCAAGGCCATGCTACTGGCGGGAAACAACCCGCAGCAGATATTCGCATCATGGAGTGGTGAATTGGCCGAGTTCAAGAAGCGCAGCGCGCCGTATCTGTTGTACTGAGTATTTAGATTCCGTTCGCGAAACGTCGAAGTCTTTACTTCAACCGGATCACGTTATGCGTCGCATCGATCGCAACAGCGCCGAAATGCCATTTCTCGACCACCTCGAAGAGTTGCGCTGGCGTATCATCTGGTCAGCGTTGGCTGTCGTCGCATCGATGGCGTTGGGATGTTATGTCGTACTGCACTACGACGTCATTTCGCTGCTGGAAAAGCCCATCCTACCGTATCTGAACGGGCATCATCTGGTCGCAACACATCCTACCGATGGTTTACAAATCACCATCAGCGCAGCCATGTGGTTCGGGCTGGTGCTTTCGTTTCCAGTGGTGCTGTACCAGGCGTGGCTGTTCTTTTCGCCAGCGTTGTACAAGCGCGAAAAGCGTTTACTGACCGCGGCGTTGGCGGGTGGTGTGTTGTTGTTTGCCGGCGGCGCGTGTTTTGCTTATTTCGTCATTCTGCCCATCTCCATTCCGTTCCTGATTGGAATGATGGGAACCGCATTGGATCCGATGATTACGGGTGAAAACTATTTCGGTTTTCTGTTCAGCACCGTCGTGAGTTTCGGCGTTGCATTTGAATTGCCAGTGGTCGTATTACTGCTCTCGGCCGCCGGATTGGTCACGCCGCAATTACTCAGCAAGTTTCGTCGTCACGCGTTCATATTCATTTTGGTGGCTTCGGCATTTCTGACCCCGGGCGATTACGTAATGGGCACGATGGCCATGTCGGTGCCGCTGTATCTCCTGTACGAATTGAGCGTGCTCGTCGCGCGGATCATCTGGCGCCATCGCAATTCAGGTGATGCACCGGTCATTATTCTGCTTGCGCCACTGTTGTTGTTTGGCAATCGGCGCAAGTTGCGCACCGCCTGACAACTCCAAACCACTAACGAACTTCGCGAGGCATTCTGCCTGAGTTAATCGTAATTCGAGCGGGAACGCTTGCGGACGCCGCGGCCATTCGCGAGTTGCATGTTGCGGTCGCAACAATTTCCGGCGGCATTGCACGTTATGCTGATGAGATCACGGAATCGTACGTACACGAAATCATCACGCGTGGCACCGAGCGCGGCGTGATCGTAGTTGCCCAGGATGTTGCGAGTGGCGCAATTGTCGGCGAGCTGCACGCGCATTCGTATGGACTTCGGCGTTTGGCCCATGTGTTAACATCGCTGACCGTCGCGGTGCATCCGAATACGCAGGGCCACGGCGTTGGGCGTCGATTGTTTGACGCACTCCTGCACGAGGTGCGCGAGAATCGTCCGGAGATCCTCCGGGTCGAACTCATCACGCAAGCAAGCAACACGCACGCTCGGCGTCTTTACGAATCGGTGGGATTCCGTGCGGAGGGAGAGCTGCACCAGGCGATTCTCAGTACAACAACGGGGCTGCCCGAAACGGACGTCCCTATGGCGTGGCTCCGCAATCCGGTCGTATAATTTCGGAGTCCTTTTCGGAGGGAGGCCAATTCGCAATCTCACATTGAAGGTGGTGTGCGCCGCCGCGTTCGTGTCGGTCGCGAGTGGGACAACTTCTGTACCTGCTCACGCGCAGGCGGCCAGCAGTTCGCCGCTCTCGCTCGTGCTGCGTGTTCGTGAGGAATCCGAAGCGCCAGTTGCCAACGTCGAACTCACAGTGAAGGCGGGCAAGGTTGAGAAGTCCGCCCGAACCGATACCAACGGTGTCGCGCGATTTGATGGATTCTCGCCCGGCGACATTGAAATTCGTGTACGGCGTGTTGGTTACAGGCAATCAGAGATTGCCGCACGAATTGCAGCAGGCGAGAACGATCTGGTCATTTACATTGATCCGTCAACGG
>JBDTTO010000037.1:0-11485 GCA_039930585.1 Gemmatimonadaceae bacterium | reverse complement strand
GATTCTGTTTGGCTTGGCTCCGGCGCTTCGCGGCTCGCGCATGGAAATCGCAACGACTCTGCGAAACGACAGTGCCGGCGCCGGTCGTGGACGATCGCGCTTGCGGAACGCGCTGGTGATCGGTCAGGTCGCCATGTCGTTGTTGCTGCTAACGGTGTCGGGGCTCTTTGTGCGCGCCCTGGACAAGGGACGTCGCGTGCAATTGGGAATTGATGTGTCAAACGTTGCGAGCGCAGCGCTGAATGTCGGCATCGCCGGATATGACACAACGCGCGGCCGCCAGTTTTATCGAGACTTGAGTGCCCGTCTCGCGACGGAACCCGGAGTCGAGCAAGTGGCGTTTGCCCGGCTGCTTCCTCTTTCAATGAATGTTTCCGAGGAGGACGTTGAAATTCCGGGCTTCGTGCCGAAGGATTCACGGGATGGCAAGACGACAGAGGTCATGTTCAACGTCGTGGACGATGGCTACTTTGGCGTGACGCGAATGAAAGTTGTTACAGGCCGAGGATTTTTGCCCAGCGACAACGAGAACGCCGCACAGGTCGTGGTGCTCAACGAATCCTTTGCGCGAAAATATTGGCCGGATCAGCAGCCGATTGGCAAAACGCTCAAGCTGAATGACAAGCCGCTGACGGTCGTCGGTATTGTCCGCGACAGCAAATACAACAAGCTCGATGAGAAGGAACAGCCGTTCATGTTCCTGCCGTACGCGCAGCACTGGCTCAGTGATGTCAATCTGTTGGTTCGCACGAAAACCGATGCCGCACAAATGGCATCCACTATTCGGCGCGAGCTGCACGGGTTGGATGCGAACCTGCCGAATCCTACGGTGACCACGTTACAGCAAGCCACGGCCGTGGTGTTGTTGCCGCAGCGTGTCGCCGTGCTGGTGACGGGTGTGTTGGGGTTGGCGGGCCTCGCGTTGGCCGGAATCGGGTTATACGGCGTCATCTCGTTTTCGGCCGCGCAGCGCACGCGCGAAATCGGTGTGCGTGTAGCGTTGGGGGCGGGACGTCGGGATGTCCTGCGTTTGGTCGTGGGCGAAGGGATGTCGATGGTGGGCATCGGCATGGGCATTGGGCTCGTCCTCGCGCTCATTGCCACCCGTGCACTCACGTCGTTTCTGTTTGGTGTCAGTCCGCTGGACGCGTTCACATTTATTGCAGTCGCCGCAATCCTCGGCGCAACGGCATTGTTTGCCAGCTATCTGCCCGCGCGCCGGGCTGCAATCGTTGATCCTGTCGTGGCATTGCGACAGGAATAGACCGCCGGGTTACCTTTCGTAAATGCAAACATCCGAAGCCATCAACGCGCGCCGCACCATCAAGAAGTTCACCGACCAGGAAGTCGCGCGCGAACATATCGAAGCAATGCTGGCTGCGGCCGCACTTGCACCTAATCACCGCATGACGCAGCCGTGGCGTTTCTACGTGTTTGGTCAGGTAGCCCGCACGGGTTACGGCGCCGCACTGGGAAATCGCAAGGCCAAGAAAATTGACGATCAGGTGCTGGCACAGAGCATCCGTGACAACACCACCGCCGAACACAAAGCGCTGCCGATGATGCTTGGCGTGTCAATGCTGATGAACGACAACGAAGAAATTCGCGAAGAAGATTACGCGGCCACCATGATGGCTGTCGAAAATCTCCTGATCACGGCCGTCGATCTGGGCTACGGAACGGCGCTCAAGTCCGGCGCAATTCTGACGGATCCCGCCGCGCGTGCAGCGTGCGCAATTAATGGTGGCGAGCGTTTGGTGTTGATCATCAACGTGGGCGTGCCGGCCGAAATCCCGTTGCCCAAAAATCGCGAACTCGCGCCAAACCTTACCAAGTGGGTTCCATGATGAACCACGTCACAACAGCTCAACCGTCCTGCGATTGGCCCTGCTGGGAATAACCGTTGGCTGAGCGCAAGCACGGAGCAAAAGCTCCGGCAACTGACAGTCTGGTTGCCGGAGCCAATTGGGACGGCCAGGATATCTCCGGCCAACAACACGCGCGTGTCGAATTTGTTGATCTGGATTTGACCGAGGCAAAGAACAACGGCGCCGTATTTACCGATTGCACCTTTCGTCGTTGCAAGTTCAACGTGTCCGTACACAGGGACGCGGGGTTCGTGAATTGCACGTTCAAATCGTGCACATTCTTCGATACAAAATTTATTGAATGCAAGTTCGTTGGCAGCATGTTTGACCGCTGCACGTACGACTTGATGGAAATATCCGGCGGCAACTGGTCGCACGTTGGGTTGCCTGGCGCAAATCTCGACAAGGCCACGCTAAAAAACGTCCGCCTCCGCGAAGTGGATTTCACGGGCACACGCGCAGTTGACGGTACGATCCGCGACTGCGACCTGTCGGGCGCGTGGTTGCACAGTACGAATTTTTCGGGATGCGATTTGCGTGGCAGCGACCTGAGTGCGCTCAAGCCCGAAGACAGTCAACTGCGCGACGCCGTTATTACCGGTGAGCAGGCTATTACGATCGCAATTGCAATGGGACTCGACGTGCGAGCGGAATAAGGCCGTCGTCGGCGCATTTCGCGCAGGCACTGGCACCACGTTGGCACCTCGTGCAACATCCGCGCATGCATCGCGCGCACGCTATCATCGAAGAAGAGTGGCTCTGGGGCTGGGACTCAACGCCCGGCATTGTGTCGGTTTGGGCGGAGGGCAACGGCAAGGCAACCGTCTGGCGTCGGGAAACCAGTACGGGGTTATTGATCCGCGAAGAAGCGAACTTTCGTCCGTGGATGCTGCTCAGCGATCTGTCGACACTCACGCATCTCGGGGCCGATCTCGGTCGTGAAGAAGATGCGGCCACTCCCTTTCGATATCGCGAGTTAACCGGCGACGGCGCACTCCGGTTTGTCGTGAGTGCTCCAACCAGCGAGCGACTCACGAACGCTGTGCTGCAGGGCGCCTCGCAACTGCAAGGCAGCACAATACGACACATTCGCGATCTTGATGGCGACACGTACCTGATATTGGCACCCGAAGAGCAATATCTCGTCGCAACCGGGCGCAATTATTTTCGCGAGCTCTCGTTCGATCAACTACGTCGGATGCAGTTCGATCTTGAAACGACGGGCTTGAATGCCGAGCAGAGTCGCATCTTCATGGTTGCCGTGCGACTGCCCGATGGAGAATTGCGAACGCTCGAGACAGCGGGCACAACTGATAATGACGAACGAAAACTTCTGCAGCAGCTGGCGAATCTCGTTCGCGAAGTTGATCCGGACGTAATTGAAAACCACAACCTGCACGGCTTTGACTTACCGTTTCTGCATACGCGCGCAAAACTCCTGCGCATGCAGTTTGCGCTCGGGCGCACGTCACATCCCAACTTGCTCACGCGCGCGGCCCGACGTGGCGCGCGCAGCGACTACGACGCAAGTCGCCGCGTTCGATTTATTGCGCCCGGCCGTGAACTGATCGACACGCTGGATGCCGTTCGCCGTTATGATTTTTCTGCGCGTGATTTGCCCTCGCACGGATTGAAGGCTGTCGCAAAACACTTCGGGTTCGCAGGTCCTGAACGCGAATACATTCGCGGCGATCGCATTTATTCCACCTATCTCACCGATCCGGAGCGCGTCCGTCGATACGCCACCGACGACGTCATCGAAGTTGCACATCTTGCGCGCATGCTGGGCGGCGCCGCCTTCGCACTTGCCCGCATGGCGCCTCGGCGCTACGAACGCCTGGCGGACGCGGGTGCTGCGACTGGTGTTGTTGATCCACTGCTGGTGCGCGCGTATTTGCACTCCGGCGTTGCGCTGCCCGCGCACAAGGAAGGCGATGGCACGGTGCACACCGGTGCAGCCTTATATCTGTTTGGAACGGGCGTCGCACATCGCGTGGTGAAAGCGGATGTGGCCAGTCTGTATCCGTCGCTGATGCGGCAATACAACATTGGTCCAAAACGGGATCAACTGGGTGCAATGTTGGCGCTCGTAAATCAATTGGTACAACAACGTCTCGCAGCGAAAGCCGCCTCGCGCACCGAATCGCCCGGGTCGGCCGAACGGTACACGCACGAAGCGATGTCGGCGGCAATGAAGCTCGTGGTAAACTCCGCGTATGGATATCTCGGTGCAGGCGGCGGACTCACTCGATTTGCTGATGTACACGCCGCCAATGAAGTCACACGGCGCGGTCGGGAGACGTTGGCGTTTATGTGTCGTGAATTGGCGGAGCGCGGTGTGACGCTGTTGGAGGCGGATACTGACGGCGTGTACTTCGCGGTTCCTGATTGGTGGACCGAAGCAGATGAGCGGCGCGTTGTGTCGGAAGTTGCGGCGTTGCTGCCACTGCTTGTGCAACTCGAGTTTGAGGGTCGGTACGCGGCGATGTTGTCGCACGAACCAAAGAATTACGCGCTGCTCACATACGACAACAAGTTGATACTGCGCGGTGTTGCGTTTCGTTCAAGTCGTGCGGAGCCATTTGGTGAACAGTTTCTGCGCAAAGCGATTCAGCATCTGCTGCAAAATGATGTCATGGCTGTGCGCGAAACGTACGTTGCGGTTGTGAGTGCGCTGCGTACGGGAACGATGCCAGTGTACGACGTGTCATCGCGCGTGCGACTGACCAAAAGTTCGGAAACGTATGCGGCCGCTCGTGACACCCGGCGTGAAATCGCGTACGAAGCAATGCTTGCCAGCGGTCGCACCACCTGGAGCGTGGGCGAACGCGCGCGCGTGTATCGCGTGCAGGGCGGAACGGGGGCGTTAGCGGCCGAACGTGGCGAAGGCAGTGACGCGTTTAGCGGACCGAGCGAAGACGCACTGCTGGCCGACTACGACGTTGAGTACTATGTACGCCTGCTGCGCGATTCATTCGCGGCGCGCCTCGAGCGGGCATTCAGTCCGGAAGATTTCGAAGCGGTATTTGCGGATCCCATTCAGCCGTCATTGTTCTCTGCAGGTATTGCGGACATCAAACCAGTGCTCACAACTGTCGATGCCGTGCCGAAATCGCCACTGAAGTTGTAGCAGTCTTCAGCGCAGCTCCTTTCGCGCCATCGCAGCGAGGTGCCTAGTAGCCGCTCACAATGCCGGTAGCGTGAAACGAACTGTGGTCCCTACGTTCGCTTCACTTTCCACTTCGATTTGACCGCCATGCGCTTCAACAATGCCTTTGGCAATCCAGAGTCCGAGCCCGGCACCCAGTCGCTCGCGTCCGTGCGCCTGCCAGAACCGCTCGAAGATGTGTGTGAGGTCATCGCTCGCAATTCCGCGACCGGAATCAGTAACGGTCAGACACACGCTTCCATTGACGGCAGCGGCCGCAAGTAGCACACGTCCACCACGCGGTGTGAACTTGATGGCATTGCCACCCAGATTTGAGAACACCTGCAGCACGCGTTGTGAATCGACAAGTGCCAACGGCATGTCAGGTGAAAGCGAGTGCGTCAGTTCCACCTGTGCCGCTGCCGCCAGTGGTGTCAGCAGGTCGATTGCGTCACGCATTAGTGGTTCAACACGCGTCGGCGAGACTTCAATGCTGAATGTTCCGGCGTCGATGCGCGTGGCGTCGAGTAAATCGTCAATCAATCTGTTGGCACGACTTGCGGACCGTAAAACGATTTCCACTTGCTTGCGCGCAGCCTGACGACGGTCGTCGGCCGGCGCCAGCTCCAGCAGCAACGTGGTTGCCATTACAATCGTTTGCACGGGATTTCGCAAATCGTGCGATACAATGGCGAGCATGTCGTCACGCGCCTGCGTGGCAGCCTGCGCCGTTTCCAGCAAGCGCGCATTCTCAATGGCACCGCTGGCCAACTGCGCCAGTTGCACGATGATGGCGCGATCGCTCTCTGTAAATTCAACGTCAGGTTTTGTATTCAATTGTAACGCACCCAATGGCGTTCCGTCGCGCGCGAGCAGCGGCAATTCAAACTCGGCAGAGATTGCGTCCTGCGCTGCGGCAGCGTGATTTTCGTGAACTGATATAGCAACCGACCGGCCAACTGTAACGATCGCGCGTTCCGCCTCGACCAGCTTGCGCGCTTCTTCGGAAATCACTTGCAACATGCAGTCGACTGACGATGCAGCATTGATGCGAAGCGCCGCGCCCGAAAGTGCATGCAACTGCTCGGTGTAGCGCCGAATGCGTTCATCTGCCGCGCGAATACGCATGGCGTATCGCAAGCTGCGCTCCAGACGTTCGGCGGATAGCTGCGACTTCGGGATGTAATCCGTAGCACCGGCCTTCATCAATTCAACAGCGGTCTGTGCATCAACCACACCGGTCAGCATGAGCACCGGTAACGACTTGCTAGCTGCACGCACGTGCATCAGCAGATCCAATCCCAGTCCATCGGGCAGGTGATAATCCAGAATAATGCAATCAACGGGGGCATTCAGCAGCTCGCGCATTCCGCTTGCGAGATCTTCAACCTCGATGATGCTGACCGCCGGCAGAGTCGCGAGTAACGCGCGCCGTACCGCCATACGATCAAGTTGATCGTCGTCGACCAGCAATACGCGAAAGGGTGTGCTTAACGGCACGTCAGTTTCCCGGTCCCGTCATGATGTTGTGCTTCATGGCATTTCCACGAGCTGCCAGTACTTCTGCAACGTGGCCATAACCTCGACAAAGGTGCCGAGTGTGACCGGCTTGAGCAGATATCCGGCGACGTTCAAATCGTATGCGTTCACTTTGTCCCGCTCATCGTCGGAAGTGGTGAGCACTACGACTGAAGTCGCTCGCAATTCTGCGTCGGCGCGCATGATTTTCAGGAACTCGATGCCCGACATGCGTGGCATGTTCAGATCGAGCAACACCAATCGGCGCGCCTTTGGAAATTCGGAACCACGCAACAGCGCGAGGGCTTCTTCGCCGTTGTGCGCAACAAACAGCGGGTTGGCAATACGTCCCTTTTCAAACGCGCGACGCACGTTCATCACATCAACTTCGTCGTCATCCACCAGCAGGATGTTCAAGCGACGATTGTCATCCATGTGTTAAAACTCCCGGCCTGGCACGCGCGGCCATGTGAAATGGAAAGTAGTGCCCGTTCCTGCAGCAATGTCCGTTGGCGACTCGACCCAGACACGCCCGCCTCTACCCTCAACAATTTTCTTGACGATGGCAAGCCCGATTCCAGTACCCTCAATCTTGTCACGCGCGGCGAGGCGTTGAAACACGACGAAAATGCGATCGTGATACTGCGGGGAAATACCCGGGCCGTTGTCTGCTACCGCAAACTTGACGATGTCGCCCTGCTGTACTGCGGAAACCGTGATGATGGCGTCGGCACGATTGGTATATTTGATGGCGTTGCCAATGAGGTTACTCAGCACCTGTTGCAGGGGAACGCGCTCGGAAAACACAGTCGGCATGTTCGGCGCGACCTGAATCTGAATCGCAGCAGGTGGCGCCAACAGCTCAATGATTTCGTGTACGAGAACATTCGTATCAACTGCGGCGGCGGGTTTTCGCGCACGTCCCGCACGTGAATACTCGAGAATACCGTCAATCAGACCTTCAAGCCGGCGCACGCGACCGCGCAACAATTCCATTTTGTCGCGCGCGTCAGGCGGGAACGCTGCGCCAATATCTTCCTCAATCCATTCGGAGAGATTGGCGATTCCGCGCAACGGCGCTTTGAGGTCGTGTGATGCAACGTAGGCGAATTGATCGAGCTCCTGATTCGTTCGCTCCAGCGTCAAAACCAGATGCTCACGCTGCTCGGCGCTTCGATGCTGGTCGTCGATGTCCGTGTTGCTGCCAAACCATGCGGTTACGTGACCATCGTCGTCGCAAAGGGCAAGCGCGCGTCCGAGATGCCAGCGATAAACGCCATCGCCACGCTTCAGTCGAAAGTTGACTTCGTACGGTTCGCCGGTCGCGAGAGAATTCGTCCACCGTTCAACGGTCGATGACACGTCATCGGGGTGTATCACGGAGAGCCACCCATCGCCGACTACTTCATCGCGTGATTTGTTGAAATATTGCGCAACACCTTCGCTGACGAAATCAAGCTGACCGTCCGGTGCGGCCGTCCAGACTTGTACGGGAATTGCGTCGGCCATGAAGCGATACCGCGATTCACTGGCATGAAACAAATCGCGCGCCGTTTCTGCAGATTCACGTTCTTCTTCGGCGATGACGGTAATGCGCTGAAGTTCTTCGTTCGCTGCTTCCAGTTCTTCGGTCATCACCTGCGATTCTTCGAGCTGCTGCTCCAACTCAATCTGCTGCTCGGCCAGAATGGTTGACTGTGCTTCAAGTTCGGTATTCTGCTCTTCGATTTTCGCATGCGCCGCTTCACGTCGCACGACGTCGCTGCGAATCCCTGCGGTGATCATCAGCAAAAGTACGAAGGCCGCAATCGTGCCAGGCAGTATGACGGCGATGGTAATCCATCCCTGCTTGTCCGAACGCGCCTGTCGATCAATGAGCAACTTTGCTTCCACGGCGTCCATACGTCCGATGAACAGTCGCACACTATCCATTTGCTGCTTGCCTTCACGCAGCGATTCTGCCGCAACAGACGTGCCGCTTTGCGCTTCGGTCAGGCGACCCTCAAGTCGAGTCACCCTGTTTGTTACCGCGCGTTCCAGTTCGGTCAACTGCTTCGTCTGGACATCGTTGTCGCCGACCAGATTTTTCAGCGTGGCGATGGATTGGATCGCATCCGTCGTGGCGCCGTGGTACGGGTCCAGAAAATCTTCGTCTTTTGTGAGCAGGAATCCGCGCTGCCCGGTTTCCGCGTCCGTCAAGCGTTGCAACAGGTGGGCGAGCGTTTTCTGCACTTCCAGCGTATGCGAAACCAACTTGGCCGCGCCGCGATATTCACTGACCAGAAACACGCCCAGCGATCCGACGATGAGAACGAGCACGGCAACAGCCGTCACCGCCTTCAGCTTTGTGCTGAGGGGCAAGTCGGACTTTCGGCGGCGCTCATGGACCCGCTGTTGAATTGAAGGCGTCGGAGCTGGCATCAGTGGAGAAACGGGGAGGCCGGAAGCAGGATTTGAATATGCATGACCACACGAAGTGCGGCGACCAATTGTGATTTTCGCACCGTACGGGATTTCCCCAGAATCTGCTCCCGAAACACGTCTCGCGCATCAACCTTTTCTACTGAGATATTCGCGCACAAACGCTTCATGGTTGCGCGCGGTATCAGGAGTGCCCAGTTCGTACGTCGTACCCGATGTACACCATGTGATGTGTGTCGCCAGTTCCATCAGTGACGGTACTTCGTGGCCGGTGACCACAACGGCGCAGCCATCGGACGCCATCACGCGAAAGATGTCAGTAAGGGCGCCGTGATCTATTGGCGCGATTCCGCGATACGGCTCGTCGGCCAACAGACACTTTGGTTTGCGCGTTAGCGCCGCCGCTAATTCGGCTCGTCGTAACTCACCGCCCGAAAGCGATTGCGGCTTGCGCGGCAACAGGTGCTGCACGTTTGCGATCGCGGCCGCTTCGATCGCAGACCGTTGTTCGTAGCGCCGTTCAAAGAATTCCAGCTGTTGTGCAAGCGTGAAGGTGCCGGAAAACAAATCATGATCGGGCAAGTAAAACACGCCCGCGCGCGCCATTGATGCCAGTGACGGTTTCAGCACCGTTACTTCATTTACCCGCACGATTCCTGTGTCGGCTGCAATGACACCGGCCGCGATTTTAATGAGCGTCGATTTACCGATGCCGTTCCGGCCGAACACCACGCGAATGTCGCCAACCGAAGCGCGCAACGTCCCGGCATTGAGAATGCGCCGCCCGCCGAACGATTTCCCAATTGAATCCGCAAGCAGAAATGGCATCTACAAAAACGCCGCCCGCACGGCACTGACAATAATCTCGCCGATCAAGGCGACGCTTCCATACAATGCCCAGGTCATCCACCGGTCGTAGCCGAGGTTGGACCAAAGCGCGAACTCGCCTCGTCGGCGCGTATCGATGGCGCCCAGGACGGTCATCAGGACGATCATTCCCACCGGATTTTCGACCTTCGCGACCGTGACCACGATCCGCAGAAGCACAAAGAGGAAAACGGCGCGCCCGACCAAAAATCGCAGGGCGCTGTGTCGGCGGAGGGTTTCAATCACCGGGCTCACTACCAGAGAGGCCGAAACAAGTTCCGATGGCAATTGACGTGCTCCTTAAGGAGAGGTACACTCCGAGTATGGAGTTTTCTCGCAAGTCGCGGAGCGTAACATGAAGGGCGTATCTGGCGGTCGATCACACCAGTCTGCCTCTGACGGTCGCACGCCGGCCGAACGTCTCGACCAGTTGCCCGTCGAAGACCGTGCCGCCTTGGGAGGCGCAGGCTTTCGGACGTTCATTCAAATTGCGGACGAATGGGAGCTGGGCGTAGCCGACCGCGTTCGTCTGCTGGGTGACATCGCCGAGTCGACCTATCACAAATGGCGCAATGGCGGTGTCGGCGCACCCTCGCGCGATCAGCTCGAGCGCCTCTCGCTGCTCCTTGGCATTTACAAAGCGCTCCGACTCATTTTTTCGGACGAGAGCACGGGCACCCGTTGGTTGAAAGGCGCAAATACTGACGCGCCATTTGCACCCAAGTCGCCGCTCGAACGCATGTTGCACGGCTCCATCGACGATTTGTATGCGGTGCGCCGATATCTGGACGCATGGCGCGGTGGTTGGCCATGAGCGCAAACAGCAAAGTCATCGACGAGCAGCACGATGCGGCATCCGAAGTGCCGATGAATCGCGTGCGCGGAATCGGGCATCGACTCGTGCCGTCGAAGTTTCCTCCAATAGGAATATTTGATACGGTGTCTACGCCCGAAGACGCGATCGCCGCAATGCGTCTGGAAAGTCTGACCAATGATCGACTGCAAATCCCACTCGCGCGAACAGGATTGCTCAAGAGCGATGATTGGTTAACGGGACAACCCGGCGCACAAGCGGTGATGGCGGCGTTTCTGCACGCAGCGCCCGAAGGCGGACGTTTTACCAGCCCGTCACTCGGCGCATGGTATTCCGCGCGCTCGTTGAAAACTGCAATTGCGGAAACCGTCTATCATCAATCACGACGCGTACTCGCGGCAACGGGCTTGCAAATGCAGGCCACGATTTCCATGCGCGAATGGACACACACCTACGATGCGCGTTTTGTGGATCTGCGCGACAAGCACGAACAGTTTGCTGATTTGTATTTGCCGGATTCGTACGTGAAATCGCAGGCATTTGGCGAACAGATTCGTGCAACCGCAACCGCTGGCATTGTGTACGACAGTGTTCGTCATTCGGGCGGCACGTGTCTGGTGATGTATCGGCCCAAGATGGTGGCGCCGGTCAAGCAGGGCGTGCATCTCGAGTATCGATGGATGGGGAGCGCAGAACCTGCAGTCGTGCAGATCACGCCGATGCGGTAATCACCGTGGTAATCACAGCGGCAATCATACTGGTGACGCCGCCTGCGGCGCGGTGCCGCGCGCACACGAACCGCGCGCACACGAACCGCGCGCCGTGGGCTGCGATCTCGTGCGTGTTCCC
>JBDTTO010000036.1:0-11695 GCA_039930585.1 Gemmatimonadaceae bacterium | reverse complement strand
GACGGCATCTGGGGATTTTTCAGTCCCATCACGTTTGGTGTGCTGAGCACGAACACGCTGCACACCGTTATCCATCTGCTGATGGGCATTGCCGGCATCTACACGGCACGCACATCCGGAGCTCGGCTCTGGAGCATGGCGATCGGGTTGGTCGTCCTCTCGGTTGGCGTGTTGTACTTTGTGCCCGGCATTGGTCCACTGCTGATATCGCTGTTCAACCTGAATCAGTCGGTGGCGATTCTGAACATTGTTGTTGGCGTGATTGCACTTCTCGTCGCGCGGAATTCCAAGACGACGTTCAACAAGTAGGAAGGCGAAACCGCAAGCGCAGACACCGGCAACAAGCGCTCAGTGTCTGCGCGATGATCATCACACAGCGGTTTCGATTGCGGCGAGTGCTTCAGAAACACTCGCCGAAAGCGGTGTCGTGGGTCGGCCAATGAGCTTTGACAGCGTGCGATCGGTGGAGTGCAGCGCACCGCCGACCACCTCGACATCCCAACCGGCAATGGTCGTCGCGAACCAACCTGGCAGGCCGAAGCCCTCAAGCGCCTTGGCGTAATCCGCCGCCGGCATGTCGGTGTACGGGATGGTCTTCCCGGATTGGCGCGAGATTTCAGCGGCGAGGTCTGTGAGCGTCCACGAATCGTCGCCGGCCAGCTCGTATGTCTGTCCGATATGACCCTCGCTGGTCAGCACGGACACGGCGGCATCGGCAAAATCGGCGCGCGCGGCCGATGAGATGCGGCCATCCTTCGCGCTGCCGATGAAGGCACCGCCGGCCAGGGCGCCACCAATCGAGCCGGTGTAGTTCTCCGTGTACCAACCGTTTCGGAGCAGCGTGAACGGGATACCGGACGCCTTGAGCATCGTCTCGGTCGCGGCGTGCTCCGTGGCCAGATCAAGTTTGGACGTGTCAGCGCGCAGGATGCTTGTGTATACGATCCATTTCACTCCATTGCGCTTTACTGCATCAATGATGTTTTGATGATGTACTGCACGATGGCCGAATTCGCTGGAAGATATCAGCATAAGCGTGTCGACCCCTTTGAGCGCGGAATCGAGGGTTTCGGGTCGGGCGTAGTCGGCTTCGCGTGCCGCTACGCCAAGATCGGCGGCTTTTTCGACAGAGCGCGCCAGGGCGACGATGTTCGAGGCGCCAACTTTAGCGGCCAGTTTCGGGATGATGAGGCGACCGAGGTGTCCGGTGGCGCCCGTGATGGCGATGGTCATTTGGGTGGTCCGATAGAGGTTGGCGAGGTTGCGTGCGAGCCAGTCTAAGTGGATTGCTAATTATTTGGAAGTACATACATTTTCGTTAGTATCAAACATCCTTAATACCACCGCTTATGGCCGAAGCCACACTTTCCGAGCGATTCCAGCGCGGTGACGTAATGTCGCCAAACTGTCCGTCGCGCTCAGTCCTGAAGCACGTGACCAGCCAGTGGGGATTTCTGGTGCTTATCGCGCTGGAAACGCGCACGCTGCGATTCAGCGAACTGCGGCGCATGGTGGCGGGGGTCAGCGAACGCATGCTGTCGCAATCGCTACGCAATCTCGAACAGGACGGGCTGGTTACGCGCGTGGCGTTTCAAGTGGTGCCGCTGCACGTCGAGTACAGCCTGACGCCGTTGGGTGTTGGAGCGGCGCAAAAGGTGCGCGTGCTGGCGGACTGGATTGAATCGAACCTGCCGGAAATTGCGATTGGTTGGGAAGAGTGCGAAGACCAAGAAATTGCGCGTGAGGAAACTGCGATAACTTTCGCTCCATGAAGAAACGAAAATCTGTGGGATTGATTCGTGCGGCGTTGAGATCGTTAACCGACTTAACTGCCGTCGGACACTACGGACTTTACGGACTATTCGGACGTACTGCTGCAAGACTGTTGTGTGTCGTTTGTGCCTGTGTCGTTTTCACAGGCGCTGTCGCTGCGCAAACGACAGTGCCGAAAGCCATCATGCAATCGTTGGCAAAACAGTTACGCATTGATTCACCCGCGATGCGTGATTGCGAAGTCAAAACAGAATTCAATTTCTACGCGCGTGCGGTCGACCTGAACGGCGACAAGCAACCCGAATATATGCTCACCTCAGTTGGCGGATGCGAGTGCGGGCAGGTGAACTGTTCGCAATGGGTGTATCGCGCGAATGACAAATCGTTCGAGCTGCTGCTTGAAGGCGAAGGGTACACGCTGGCGACCGCTGCAACGTCACACGGTGGTTACCGCGATCTTTCCACGACATCACGCGGCAGTGCGGTCATTGTCGATCACGTTTCGTACACGTATGACGGACGCGCGTACAAGCGCGCCAGCAGTACGATCGAAAATCTCGAGACGCACGAAATCAAACCAACCGCACAGCGCATTCAGTTTGCGCGAGGCGCGTCGTCCGCCACAGTGAATGGCACAGCGTCAGCCGGATTTCCCGATAGCTGGACGTTCGTGGCGAAACGTGGGCAAACGCTCAGTCTGGCTCTCGCGCGCACAGCTGGCGTGGCCACCGTGTTCACCATTGTTGGTCTCGGCACCGACGGCGGACGCGTGATTGCTGATTCACAAACAAAGTGGAACGACAAACTCCCATCGGATGGGTTGTACACCATTCTCGTTGACACCCGCGGCGAAGGACGCGCTTCGTACGCACTGACGGTCGGAATTAGGTAATCGATTTCGAAAGGCGTTGACGGAAAGTATCGCGGCGCCTATGCTGGCACGGCGATGTGTTGGGTTAACGCGTTACGGCTTCTTGCTGGTCAACACCTTGTCAATCGCCGCCTGCACATCTTCCCACTTGTAAAAGTGGAACGCACCGCGATTGGACATCATCGCGAGCATGCCGTGCGGGAATGACGGGCCCATTGCTTCGTTCGTAATATCGAGTCCATCGGTTTGTTGTGCGCGCACCGGCAGAATTGCCAGCAACGGATGGTCGTTGGGATTTCCGTTCGCACCTTCGCGCGGAAATACGTGAATGCGATTCGCACCCTGATCGGACAACACGATGTAACCGGTCTTCGCATCCTTCGCGTAAATCGCGAGTCCTTCGTGATCTTCCTTCACGCCGGTTGTTGCAAAGACTGCGAGTTCTTTCGAACTGGAATCCGGATCGGCGTAATACTTTCGCACGCCAAAGCCTTCATCCGAGTAGTAGACGTAGCCCAACGCATCGTCGACCAGAATAGCTTCGATTTCTTTCTTGCCGCTGTAGTTGCCAAACTCGCGCACTTTCGTGCCGGTAACTTTGCCACCTTCAAACTTGAGCGCGTACTGGGCGAGATACGTGCCGTTGGTTGGACCGCTCTTCCCGCCAACAATTGCAAATATCTGGCCGTCGCGCGGACGTTTGTAGAGGGCAATCCCCATTGGTTCGCGCGACGTGTCGCGATCGAACACGGGAATGCCGCCGCCGTCCACCAGTTTCATTTCCGGCAGTGAGAACACGCGCAGCATCATACGGCGACGCTCGGTGCCAACGGCGATGTCCTTTTGTGTTGCACCAAACGCCATGCCGTATTCCACATCGACATTGTTCATGCGCTGCAACGGCGTCACGCTGCGCTTGTGATCGATCTTTCCGTCAAGTCCAAACACATACACGCCACCGTTGGTGTCGCCTTTGTCGGTGCCGACCACAAAGCTTTGGGCCGGGTTGGCGCGATTGACCCAGATACCGGGGTCGTCACTATCGACCGGCACAGTGTCCGTGATGACTGCGGGTTGCAGCGTATCCATCGAGATTGGAAGCGCGGCAGTCGTTTGGGCCGCGCCAGGCTGCGCGGTCGCAATTTGAACAGAATCGGCCGGCACACGAGCGCCGCCGCTGCATGCGGTCAAAAGAGCAAGCAATGCGAGGCCGCAAAGAGGGCGCGACTGACTCATGTAAGAGGCGTCAGAGTGAGGTGAACACACAAGACGCGAAACGTACCGGGCGCAACGAAACTGCTGGCAATCGTGATGTATTTGTCACCGGTCCGTGACCCAATCGCGCCGGAACTGCCCTGCCTGAATTCAAGTACGATAGATTTTGAACTTGCCCGCCTTCTCTCACCACCCGTTCCTTCCTATGCGTCGCATTCCCCGTCTGTCGCGTACAACGCTCGCCCGCTCGGCCTGCCTCATGGCGCTGTTGCTCAGCACCACCGCTGCTGCCTGCTCGGGGGACAAAGGCGCCGCGCAGCAGGCCAACGCAGCACCGGTGTCGGGCACAGTCGCGAGTACACGCACGCCGACGTACACGTTTGAAGTCGTGCGGACGTACCCGCATGACCCGAGCGCGTATACGGAAGGGTTGATGTTTCATGACGGGCGATTCTTTGAAAGCACCGGCGAAGTGGGAAAGTCGGACATTCGCGAAGTCGAACTCGAAACGGGACGCGTTATTCGGAAGCGCCCACTGACCCAGAAAGACAAAAACGACAGCGGCTATTTCGGCGAAGGTATCGCAATTGTCGACGACCGCATCCTTGAACTCACATGGAAGTCGGGCGTCGCATTCATCTACGATTGGAAAACGTTTGAACCGAAAGGCCAGTTCAAGTATGAAGGCGAAGGCTGGGCGTTCACAAAGAGTGCCGATTCGCTGATCATGAGCAACGGCAGTGCGGTGCTCAACTATCGCGATCCGAAAACTTTTGCAATTACGCGAAGCCTCACGGTTACGGATCACGATGTGCCGGTCAGCAACCTGAATGAACTCGAATGGGTCAAGGGCGAGATCTGGGCAAACGTGTGGACTACCGATCAAATCGCTCGCATCGATCCAAAGACCGGCAAAGTGTTGGGTTGGATAAATCTCGCAGGCTTGCTTGAGGCCGCTGACAAAAATGGAAATGAAGATGTTCTGAACGGCATTGCGTACGATGAGAAGGCCGATCGCATCTTCGTGACGGGCAAGCGCTGGTCAAAGCTGTACGAGATCAAACTGAAGCAGCGGAGTTAGTGCGAGTTGCAACTGAACTGCAACTGCAACCTGCAACCGCGAACCAATGGACGCGGATGACGCGGATTTAGCAAAAAGCGTTAACGCGGATTTTACGAAATGAGCAAGAGGCGACGTCAGGGCATTCGACTGGCGTCGCATTTTTTTTGAAACTGCACTTGAGCCGCGCAGTTCATCAACAAACAACACCCGTCGCCAGTGCTGGTGGCTTCGGGTGTAGTAATTTAAGAAAACAATTGCGATGTATGAGGATCGACTCGGATCTGCGTGCCGCGATGAATCAAAAAATCTGCGAAATCTTGTTCGCTAAATCCGTAACATCCGCGTCCATTTTTTACGCAGTTGCTGTTCTCGATATCTGGCGGCGCAACAGTTGTTCTCTGCGCTACCGCACGCGAATGATCGAGAATCGCAACGAACTCGCCGGCGCACCACCATTCGTGGAAATGCCGACAACACCCGTCTTGTTCGCCGGAATTGCGAAGCGGAAAAACCCAGCACCACCACCAGCCAGGTTCAGCCGCTGCGACGTGTTGTTCTTGATTAAACGAATCGACAACGGATAAATGCCCAGCGTGCTCGAGCTGCCGATGCGCAGATTCGGATAAATGCTGCGGAAATTCCACGACGGAAATTTGTACTGGTTGTCCAACTGCGTCTGCGGCACCTGCGGATAGTCGTCGACCAGTGTTGCCACATTCCAGTCATTCAGGAACGACACAAGCTGACCACCCGGCATCACGTTCGCGAGATTCGCGATGCCCGATGTTGAAGAGTTGGCAATGCTCTTGAGAAACGTCGCTTCGGCCGCAGGTGTTGCCTGACGTCCCGCTGCATAGCGCAGGAAACTCCAGATCGCACCGCGGGTCGAAAGCGAATCATCACTCGCGTACGGCGACGTCAACTCCGGATTGCGCAGGCGATCATACAAACGGCCGTAGTTCTGCGTCATGTACGACGAGAAATTGGTGCTCTGCGTGGTGGTACCACCGACGTTCGCGAGATTGAGATTATCGCGCGTGGTAAAACCGCTCACCCGGTAATACAACAGCTCCTCGGCGATGTGCGACAATCCTTCGTCAAGGAACGTTTCTTCGTTTGGTGTTGCGCCGGTGTTCACATACAGGCGGCGCGACGCATTGATCAGATGCTGAAATTCATGCGCCAGCGTTGACAGATTGAGTCGAGTGACATCAACGGCTGTGCGTCGGTTCCCGTTGATCGTTCCATTCGGATCGGGCACAAGCAGATAGAACATTTCTGCTTCGTTCGAACCCGCACACGCCGGCAAACCGCTGCGCGCCGTCTTCGGATACAAATCGCGCGAGAAAAAGAATCCACCAATCACGTATCCCGCATTCTGCGGCGTGAGCTGATTAACTGCGGTGGTGAAAAACAGAATGACGCGGCCGTAACCGCTGATATCTGTCGGCGTACCGAAATTCTCGACGTCCAATGGATACACCAGCGTATCAAACGTGGCCGCGACAGACTGATAATCCGCGTCGGTGTACCCGCCCGCCGGATTGAGCGTATCCGCAACAACTATCGAACGCGTACCAACGGCCTTCACACGTCCCGCTTTAAGCGTCGCGTTGGTGCAACCCTGCAACGCCTGCGCATTGAGCTTGATGATGTCATTTACCGCCGGCACCGCGCGCAAAGCGGCGGGTTTGCCGAAGCCCGTGACCGTTGCTGCATCGCCGCTATTCGAATCTTCGTCCTTCGCGGCATACGCTTCGCGCGCAACATCAACCAACGGCAACAGTTCTTTGCGCTCGGTTTCCTTGCGCGCGAATTCTGCATCGCGGTTGATCACTTCCGACGCATTCTGAAATGCACCGTAGCCGAGGTCAAATGCAGAACCAGTGGTGATTGCGTCGGCGAGAATTGGTGCGGTAATCGTGACGCCGCCCATGCCGTAAATGTCGAACGCAGTCGTTGTTGCAAACACCGTGCTCGATGAAACTGCAACAAGTCCGTATTCCGCGTTGATGGCGCCGCCACCCAAACACACGCGTGATGTTGGCGTGATTACCTGACCAACCGTCATCGTTGTGAGCGCGAGCGCGCCGCACAGCGAAGAACCCGCCGCTGAAACTGTTAACGGCACTGTGTCTGCTTTGATGCCGCTCGTTACAACGATGCGACCCGTGCCAACAGTCAACGCCGTGACGAGACCCGTGCCGCTAACCGAAGCGACGGAGGGCGTGCCGGACGTGTACGTCAACGCCGAGCCCGCGATGTCATTGCCGAACGAATCGCGCGCCGTTGATGACACTGTGACCGTATCACCGACGCCGATCGTCAGAGTGTCCGGCAGCGCAACAACAACGCTTAACCCACCGGGCTGCGCAGTTGCCGTGAATGACGCGGGATTTACTCCGCCCACCTGCGCTGTCAAATGCGCGGTGCCGGCGTTCGTTCCAAGCGTCCATGTCACCTGCGTCGCACCGTTGCCATCAGTGCGTGTTGCTGCGCTGCTGGTCGATCCGCTGCCTGGCGCGACATCCCACGACACTGTGGCATTCGAAACAGGTTTACCGTCGGCCGCGGTTACGATCACCGATAGCGGTGTGGTCAACGCGGCGCCAACGATGCCGGACTGCTTGTCGCCTGCCCCAATCTTGATGGCCGCCGGCGCCGCACTGGGCCCGGTCGCTGCCTCAGTTCCGCACGCACCTATCACCAGGAGCACAGCTACAGCTGCGATTGGGCGCCACACTCGGCGCGCCATCTTACTCGGGGCAAAACTCAGCGATGCGATCAACTGGTGCGGGACAGCACGTTCAGACATCTGCGGGATTCGAAGCATGAATTGGCGGAAATCGTGTAGGGAACTGGCGAGAACCCGCAGAACTTGTGTGGGGTGTAAATTGCCAGCGGCTTGAGGGTGACGTCACTCTTCGCCCGTTCGTAACGCGCTTTGTATAGCTGTACGTAACGGCGGCGGGGCTGGTATTGCCACTGAGTATTCGTTTTCCAGCGCTTTCTTCATCCGGCAACAGCAATCGCGAAGATTGAAAACCAACGGATGACTTCCCGTCAGAATTCTCCCTGTGAACACTGCTGAAGTATCCAACCCCACGCCGACCACACCCGGTCACGCTCCTACCGAAATGAGCACTTCCGAAGGGCAGATTCGCCATCGCCGAGCATACGACAACGTGCTGCAGACGATTGGTTGGACGCCGCTGATTCGGCTATCGCGCGTTACGCGTGGCATTCGCACGCCGGTGTTTGCCAAGGCTGACTTCTTTAACCCGGGTGGCAGCGTAAAGGACCGCATTGGCCTGCCGCTGATCGAATCGCACGAAAAGGCGGGCACGCTCAAGCCGGGTGGCACGATTGTCGAAGCCACCAGCGGCAACACGGGTGTGGGACTGGCCATCGCCGCAGCGCTCAAGGGCTACAAGTGCATCTTCACGATGCCGGACAAGATGTCGCAGGAAAAAGTGCGACTGCTTCGTGCGTTTGGCGCCGAAGTGATCATCACGCCAACCGCTGTGGCGCACGATCATCCGCAGAATTACGTGATGATGGCCCGGCGCATTGCGGCCGAAACGCCGGGTGCGGTGCTGGCCGGTCAGTTTGATAACCAAGCCAATCCCCAGGCACACGAGGCAACAACCGGCCCCGAACTGTGGGAGCAAACCGAGGGACGCATCACGCACTTTGTCGCCTCGGCAGGCACAGGCGGTACGGTTTCCGGTGTCGGGCGTTATCTCAAGTCGAAAAATCCCAACATCAAGATCATCGCGGCCGATCCTCAGGGCTCAGTGCTGGCGGAATTGTGGCGCACGAATGGTGAAGGCCATCCAACCGGCGCGCCGTACAAGGTTGAGGGTATTGGGCAGGACTGCGTGCCACATACGCTCGACATGTCAGTGATTGATGAGTACCTGACTGTCAGCGACAAGGATGCGTTTGCGATGGCGCGCAAACTTACGCGCGAAGAAGGTTTGTTTGTTGGCGGCAGCGCCGGATTGATTGCGCACGCAGCTATGCACGTTGCGCGGCGCATTGATGATCCAAACGCACTCGTTGTGACGTTTTTGTGCGACACCGGCGAACGTTATTTGTCCAAGGTGTTCAATGATGAATGGATGCGCGAAAATCAGCTGTTGGATACATCGCCATCCAATATCGAAAACGTGTTGGGTCGAAAGGATTCCAGCGCGCCCGCCATCGTGAGTGTGACAACCGGTCAAACCGTACGTCAGGCCATTCGCTTGATGGTGTTGCACAACGTGTCGCAGGTGCCGGTGATGGATGGATCAGTGTGCGTTGGTAGCGTGACCGAATCGCATCTCACGTCATCAAGTCTCGCTGATCCCAAAACACTCGATTTTTCAGTCGCCGACGTGATGGAAGCACCGTTCCCGATGGTCGAAGCCGGTCAATCGGTTGAAAGCGTGGCAAAGCTTTTGTCGAAATCCAATCGCGCTGTGCTCGTGAAAAAAGACAACATGGTGCAAGGCATCGTGACGCGATTTGATGTGCTCGAATACCTCATGGCCCGGTAACAGTTCATGAAGATCACGGTGTTGCTGGGCGGCGTATCGGCCGAACGCGACGTGTCGCTGTCGTCGGGTTTGCGCATTGCGATTGGACTGCGCGCAAACGGACACACGGTTACGTGTCTCGATCCCGCTGAAGGTGTGTTGTCGCGCGAAACCGAGGAGCAGCTGTTGGCGAGCGGTGTTGGCAGCAATCCACCGTCGCTTGAACAGCTCGCAAATCTCACGGCAAAAAGTTTGTCGCCACGGTTGGGCACGTTGCCCGAAATCACTGACGCCGATTGCGTGTTTATCGCGCTGCACGGCGGCCAGGGCGAAGATGGAACTGTGCAGGCGGTGTTGGACATGGCGGGCGTACCGTACACGGGCAGCGGTCACCTGGCCAGCGCGCTGGCGATGGACAAGCATCTGTCCAAGGTCGTCATGCGGGCCGCCGGCGTGGCCACCGCCGACTGGCTGATGGCGCCACATCCCAGCACTGGCGTGAATCTGATTGCCGAGGATGTAGGGACGTTTTTGGGGTGGCCGGTGATTGTGAAGCCGTCCAAGCAGGGCTCGACGGTTGGCCTCTCGATTGTCCGGAACCCGAACGAGCTGCACGACGCCATCAAGGAAGCGTTCCGCTACGACGACGAGGTTATGGTCGAGCGGTTTGTGCCGGGGCGCGAGCTCACGGTTGCGGTGCTGGGCGGTAAGACCATGCCGACCATCGAGATCGTGCCGGTCAAGGAGCTGTACGACTACGAGTGCAAGTACACGCCGGGCATGGCCCAGGAGTTTGTCGCGGAATTGACCACGGAAACGCATGTCTTGCTGGCAGATCAGGCCCTCAAGGCATTTGCCTCCCTCAAGCTGCGCGGCTATGCCCGTCTGGACTTCCGGTTGGATCCGAACGGCCAGTCCTGGTGTCTGGAAGCGAACACGTTGCCGGGAATGACGCCTACCAGTCTCATCCCGCAAGCTGCCGCAGCCGCGGGCGTCTTGTTTCCGGAGCTGTGTGAGCGCATCGTCCAACTGGCGCTGCAATCCCACCAGATTGGGTCGCACCATGGTGGGTCCCACGATACTGGATCCCACCCTGCTGCCACGTCAGCTGCTCCATCGGCGCCCACGTCCTGACTTTGTCTCTGCTGCTTCATGGCCCACGCACTTTTCGACGATTCTGAGTTTTCACGCCCGAACAAGGCTGTGCACTGGCTGATCGGCCTGTGTGTGGCCGTGTTTTTTGTGCAGGAAACTGTCGTCAATCAGGATCTGGTTAGCAGCTGGTTGGGTTATGCCTCGGGCGATCTCGAACGTCGTCAGTTGTGGAAAGTGTTCACGTACATGTTTGTGCACGGGAGTTTTTTGCATCTCGCGCTCAACATGATCACGTTCTGGATTTTTGGACCGCGTGTTGAACGCGCGTGGGGCAGCACGCAGTTCACCTGGTTCTATCTGTGGTGCGGATTAGGTGGCTGGTGTTTCCACTACATGATTGGTGGACAGGGTGTGTTGGTGGGTGCATCGGCGGCCATTCTTGGTGTTGCCGTTGCATACGCTGCGCGCTGGCCCGACGAAGAGGTGTTGTTGTTCGCGATGGTGCCAATGAAGGTGAAATATTTCGTTGGTTTCATGGTCGCGATAAATTTTGTGATGGCGTATGTCGATCGCAACGCCGTTGGCGGCACTGCGTGGGCCGCGCACCTCGGTGGTATTGCTGCCGGATACATCTACATGCGTTTGCCTTCGGCGCAGAGTTTGTCGCGTTTCAGCCGTCGCATTGCACCGGCGCCTGAATACGGTGACGAACCGCCGCGCGCCGTGCCAAAAACTTCGTCGCGTCCGCGTGAGCGCGATGTTGACGACATTGTGGCGCAGAGTAAGGCTGCCGTTGCGCGTGTGCGTCCAACGGCGCCTGCACCTACACCAATCAGCGTTGCGCCGATTGTGAGTGCCTCGGCGGTTGATGCGGTGCTGGACAAAATTGCAGCACACGGATTGGATAGTTTGACGCCGGGCGAGCGGTTGGTGCTTGAGGAAATGTCGAGGAAGCTCCGGGATCGATAGCGGCGGATTTCGTTGTTGACTGGCGGTGCTTGCAACCGGCTGTCGGATCGATTGGTCGAGATCTCGTAGACTGCTTTGAAACGGATTTTGCGGATTTTGCGGATTTTGCGGATTTTGCGGATTAAGCGGATACATCGCATCTGTGCCGATGGCGACCTGACAGTTCACCGCTGTCTAGTCCTGAAA
>JBDTTO010000035.1:0-11706 GCA_039930585.1 Gemmatimonadaceae bacterium | reverse complement strand
TCGTTCATGTCAGGATGCTGCATGGCCTTTGTCCTCCTGCTCGCGCTGCAGCGCTTCGAAATTTTCGGCCAGGCGACGACGCGCCCGCGACAAAGTTGTTCCGACCGACGAACGCGTGATGTCCAGCGCCGCGGCGATTTCATCGTAGTCCAACCCTTCCTCCCGCATCAGCAACGCCAGCCGATCACGTTCGGCCAACGACTCCACGGCTTGCCTGGCCAGTGCGCGTTCTTCATCGCGCTCCATGCTGGTTGGCTCAGGCTCAACACTTGATTGCGTGGCTTCCACTTCGGCGCGCAGCAGTTCGAGATGTTTCCGTTGTCGTGACTGTTTGCGCGCGTCGTCGCGCACGAGATTTGTTGCGACTGCAAATAGCCACGAACGTTCGCTGCTGATGCTCTCCTGCCTAAGCGCGCGCAGAAATGTCTCCTGCGCAATCTCTTCCGCCCAATCACGATCACCCAACCGGCGCGTCAAGTAACGCACCAGCGGTGCGTGATACAGGCGAAAGAGGCGCTCCACGTCTTCCATCTGGTTACCAGGCCGTACGGAAGCGAGCGAGTGTTGCGTCATCAAGCGTGGTGACACCTGACTTCGATACCTCGAGCACCACAAGTGTGCCTGCGACGCGTACCTTGTCGCCTAACGCCAACGCATCGTTCAATGATGGCACGGCGCGCATGATCGCAAACCAGGCCGCCGAATACGCTTGCACGTTCACGGTCCACGTTTTCGCCGTGTCACCGCGCATCAAACGCACGTCCGTCCAAACGCCTTGCTGCAGTTTGAAGCTGCGCCCCGACACGTTACGCGTTGTGCCCGCGCTCTCGCCTTCGCGCGCATTTGCTGCATCGGCGAGTGAATCAAGTGTCGCCACTGAACGCACGTCACGCTGGGCAGATGCGGCCTTTGCCTGTTCGAACGCGGCTTGCGGCGCGAGTTTCCGCATCGCAACGTCGTTCGCGACCTGCGATGGAGCCGGCGGAGCCGCGGCGATTCCCGTTGTGGATACGCCGCTTAGTGGCAGGCGATCACCGCTGCCAAGCGCGCGTCCGGTTGATGCCATGCGCGGTTCACGCACCATGTACGAGGTGAGTTCTGTTGGAATGCCGTAGCGTAATCCCAGTGTGCGCAATTCGTCATCCAGTTCTGCGGATCCACCATCACGCCGACGTTCGGCGCTTAACCAACCGATGCGTTGTGTCGCCCACAAGCGCGGCACAAATGCGTTTGCGTTGCTGCGATCTGGAAACTGTACCGCCGTGCGCCACTCCACGCGACCATTGGCGCTTTGACCACTCACACGAATCGAACCCGAGCCGCTTCCTTCATACCGCGTCAACAGCACGAGTTCCTGACCGGCGTAGAGATCCGTTGCCGCCGACGGATATTGCTGAAGAAGTCGCACGCCTTCGCCTTCGATGCGCACATCCGTCAACACTGGCCGCTGCAACCGTGAAGCCACCAGTCCCACCATGCGCTCGACGGATTCGTCGGGACGAACAAAATGTGCGAGTCCACGACCATCCAGTGCGAGTTGCTCCACCAGCGACGAATTAACGTCGGCGCCCAGACCAAACGTGAACAATCGCACGCGACCACGCCAAGCGCGCACCGAATCCGTAATCGCGATCGGATTGCGTAAACCAACCGTTGGCTCACCGTCGGTCACAAACAACATCAGACTCAATCGCTCGGTCGACTGACGACGCGCAGCTTCAAGCGCGTCCTGCAGCGCGCCACTGATGTTTGTCGAACCTTCAGCCTTCAGGTTATCGAGATACTCCTGCGCCGCCTGGATATTCGCACGAGTGGCCGGAATGAAGTTGTCGCGGAAGGTGTGTACGTCCGTCGAAAAATCGACCATGCGAAAGCGATCATCCGCATTCAAGGTGTTGAGCAGTTGACGACCGGCCGCTTTCGCTTGCACAAGTTTGACGCCACTCATCGATCCCGACACGTCCAGCACAAAAGTCACGTCACGCGACGCAGAGGGCGCGCCGTTCGCCGGAGGAGCGACAGTCACCAACGCGAACTTTTCCTGCGGACCGGCAGCGTGCGTGAGCACACCAATCGATGCCGCGGAATTTTTCGGCACTGGCACGAGCACGACAACATCGCGCGCATTGCCGCGCAGTTCCACAATGCGATGATTGCCTTCGCGATGCACCGCGACATCGTGCGTTGGCGAATACGGCTCGCCGTAACCTGTTATCGGCAATTCCAGTTGCAACGTATTGCGCGAACGTTCGGAATCGGCATCCGGTCGACGGAACTCAACGCGCAGTGCATCGCCCTCGCGCGGCGCAACCTGTTGATAACGCACCGCGATCGATCGCTTCTCGCCTGCGGGAAACGGAAAGATCCTGGCGCGCAGCATGCCGGCGCCCATCCATTCGACCAGTGCGGGATCTCGTTGTTCGCGAACGATGCGTTCGTATTCGGCGCGTGCATGTCCCGCATCCATCGTTTCACCGGCCACGAGTTCGCCGTTGATTTCCAATCGCACATCTTCAAATGCAGAATTGGTGGGCAGCGGAAACACATAATCCGCTTCGCCCAGGTTGCCACCGCGATTCTGGAAGGTCTCAATCACTTCGTAGCGCAACACGCGATCGGCCAGGATCACACGCACTTTAGTGGACGTTCGCTCAACACGCGCCGGTCCACGTTCGGGGCAGCGAATGATGGGAAACGTGCAGTCGCCGCGCGGGCAGGCGGGCGGCGGTGGACAAAGGCGCTCAATGATGCGCCCCTGTGCAGCCAGCGGCGCGCTCATGAAAGTTGCGGTCAGCAGCCAGCCGAAGGCGTGCCGGCGCGAGAATCGTTCGGATGTAAACACTGTGGTCTCCCGATGGGTACGAGGGGGAGACGCCGGTTGGCCGAGCCGTTGCACACGGGTCGGGGGATTGGTGCGGAAACGGTTCGCTTCGTAAGTCTCAGGCGAACAGTTCGTAACAGTGTCGGAACGCGCAGCCATCTGAGGGTTGCTGCGCCTACATTTCATCCCTCGACCGTACCCACACCACAGCACAGAGAACCATGAGCGGAAAAGGCGAGAAAAAACGTCGTCGCGCCCTCGACGCCTACGCCAGGCTTCAGCGCGCGGCCTCCCTGTCCTCGGCCCGGGTTGACCAGGCCGTCAATACGTTCGGACTATCGGCATCCCAACTGGGCGTACTGGATGTGCTGGCCGATCGGGGCAGCCTCCACCAGCAGGAACTCGTTCGGGCCCTGGGGCGCAGCAAGGCGCAGATGACGTCGATTGTTGACACTCTCGAAAAACGGGGTGCGGTAAAACGTGAGCGGCATGCCACGGATCGTCGTTTCATGACTGTGCACCTAACCGACGAAGGCCGGACGCTCCTGGAAAAGGCCGCACCCGTGCGCGCGGATGCAATTGTCGCGCTCATGCGCGAGCTCACGGGTGAGCAGCGTGGACGACTGGCGCGCCTTTGTCGCCGCCTCATTCGCGTGCTGGCTCCCGAGGAGGACGAGCGCACCCAAAGCGACGAGGACGAAAGCGGCGAGCACGACTCGGACGACGATGACGCAACTCCAGCGAACTCGCGCGAACCGGTTGCCCGCACGCCTGCAGTTGACGAAAGTGCGGCAGCGAAAGTGGACGCCTCAGACGAGCGTCCGCCCAGCGCCTGATTCCCGCCGACTTTCCTCACTGCCACCACTGCCATGGCCGGACGTCCTTTCCTGTTTGTACCGGGACCAACGAATGTCCCCGATCGGATTCTGCGGGCAATGCACCGCGCCATGCTCGATCACCGGTCCAGCAGCTTTCCAAAACTCACGCGTTCGGTGCTCGATCGCTTGCCGCAGGTGTTTGGACAGACAGGTGGGGAAGTGTTCGTGTTCGCGTGTTCGGGCACGGGCATCTGGGAAGCGGCGCTGACAAACGCCATCAATACTGGCGACAAATTGCTGGCCGTGCGATTCGGACAATTTTCAAACTTGTTTGTGAACAACGCGCGCGCGATGGGCTACACGGTTGATGTGATTGACGCACCGTGGGGCGACACGATTCCGGTCGACAAACTTGAGGCGGCGCTCGCGGCCGACAAGAACCACGAATACAAAGGTGTACTGACCGTACACAACGAAACGGCGACCGGTGTTACGGCGGACATTGGTGCCGTGCGCGCCGCAATGAATCGCACGAATCATCCTGCGTTGTTGTTTGTGGATGGCATCAGCTCCATTGGCAGTTTGCCATTCAAGGCCGACGAATGGGGCGTTGATTTCGCAATTGCCGGTTCGCAAAAAGGATTCATGATGCCCGCCGGTTTGGGCATTGTTGCGGTCAGTGCAAAGGCGCGACCATTTGTTGATAACGCCACTTCAATGCGCGCGTATTTCGATATGCGTCCGATGCGTGTGCAGAATGCCGCGGGTTCATTTCCCTACACGCCGGCGCTGTCGCACCTGTTTGGTTTGGAAGAAGCGCTCAACATGATGGAAGAAGAAGGATTGCCCAACGTGTACGCACGCCACGAATATCTGGCGAGTGGTGCGCGCGCGGCGATTCACGCATGGGGATTGAAACTGTGCGCCGTTCGACCGGAGTTGTATTCGAACACGGTGAGCGCGGTTATGGTGCCCGAAGGGCATGACGCCGCAAAAACAATCGATATCGCGTTCCGCAAATACCAACTCTCGCTGGGCGCAGGGCTTGGCGAACTTGGCGGCAAAGCATTCCGCATTGGACATCTGGGCGATCTCAATCCACTGATGTTGGCCGGCGCACTCACCGGTGTTGAAATGGCGATGGCCGACGCGGGAATTTCAGTAGAGTTGGGTAAAGGTGTTGGCGCGGCGATGAAATACTGGCGCGACAACGCACCGGCTTCAGTCTGAGCGGCGTGTAATGGCCAAGCCCAAGATCGTCGTTACGCGCAAACTGCCGCAGTCAGTTGAGAACGAAATAGCGTCTCGATACGACGTGCATCTGAATTCCAACGACGTTGCGATGACGTCGTCGCAAATCGTGGAAGCGATGCGATATGCGGACGGAATTTTGTGTACGGTGACCGACAAAATTACGGAAGAACATTTTCTCGTTGACCGGCGCACTGTAAAAATTGTCGCGAACTTTGGCGTTGGTGTGAATCACATCAATCGTGAAGCGGCAAAGAAAGCGGGTGTTGTTGTGACAAACACGCCCGATGTTCTCACCGACGACACCGCCGATATTGCGCTCGCACTCATCCTGATGACGATGCGTCGCCTGGGTGAAGGCGAGCGTCACGTGCGCTCGGGTGCGTGGTCTGGCTGGCGTCCCACACACATGATGGGACAGTCATCACGCGGCAAAACAATCGGCATCGTTGGCTACGGTCGCATTGGTCGCGCCGTTGCCAATCGCGCGGCACTCGCGTTGGGCATGAAGGTGATCTGGTACGCACCACGTGATCCGGCGGCGTACGAAGCCGACACAGCTGGGCCAGCGGATGCTGTGCGCGTTGATTCGCTTGAGGAATTGTTGCGCGCGTCGGATGTGGTGTCGCTGCACTGTCCATCAACACCCGAAACGCATCACCTCATCAACACCGAACGTTTGATGATGATGAAGTCAACGGCAGTGCTGATCAACACCGCGCGCGGCGATGTGGTTGACGAATATGCACTCGCGCAGGCGCTGCGTGATCAGGTGATTTCCGGCGCGGGATTGGACGTGTACGAGTTTGAGCCCGCCGTCATTCCCGATTTGCGCGAACTCGAGCGCGTGGTGTTGCTACCGCACCTCGGCAGCAACGGCGTGGAGACACGATTGGCTATGGGTCACATGGCACTGGCCAATCTCGACGCATTTTTTGCGGGCACGGAGCCACCAAACCGCGTGGTGTGATTAGTTTGGTCTGACGAGTCGTTATGCAGCACGTTGCTGCACAGTACGCGATGTTCAATCTTGTCAGATCAGACCGTGTTTCACGAAGACAGCAACATCTATCCCGTCGCCGCTCAGGACTATGGCGCACTTCGGCATTACGCCGAGGTGCGTTCGTCGTACCTGCCGCACGCGCATGACGTGGTGGTGTGTCTTCCGCCGGGATATGATCGCGATCGCTCGCGCCGTTATCCCGTGTTGTATCTGCACGACGGGCAGAATGTGTTTGACGACTATCCCATGGCGCCGTTTGGTGTGCAGTGGGGCGTTGATACAACGGCACGTGCACTGACTTACGCCGGGCTTGTTGAGCCGGTGATTCTCGTTGCAATTGGTAATGCGGGCCGCGAGCGCATCGACGAATACACGCCAACGCGTGACAATGCGCACGATGCGGGTGGTTTGGCTGATCGTTACGGCAGCATGTTGGTGAATGAAATCAAGCCGATGATCGACCAGGATTTTCGCACGTTGCCGGATGCGACCAACACCGGCGTGTGCGGCAGTTCACTGGGCGGTTTGTTGTCGCTGCATTTGGGGCTCACGTATCCGCATGTGTTTGGCAAACTTGCGCTGCTATCTCCGTCCGTTTGGTGGGATGATCGATGGATTGTGCGTCAGCTGAGCACCTTTCGCGCGCCACATGAGTCGCTCAAGATCTGGCTGGATGTCGGCACGGGCGAAACACGCATGCTGAAGGGTGCGCGCCTGTTGTATCGCACGTTGGTGCGGCGTGGTTGGACGTCAGGTGTTGATCTTCAATACATGGAAGCACCCGGCGCGCTGCACGATGAACGAGCGTGGGGCGAACGCACGGGGCTATTTCTGCAATTTCTGTTTCCGGCACATCACTAGTCTGTCGCGCCGTGAAGTTTTTGATTTGTCGAAACACCAGGTTGTTACCGCACTTGTCTGTCGCCGCAGCGCACTCTCACGGCGCAAGCTTGCAAGTAGTTGCATGCGATTTCGGCGGTGACAACTTCACCTGTTCGCCAATTCGGATGCGGCCGCGCATAATTCAACAGCATTCAGCCAGCATTCAACACATCATCCGCACGTAGCTCGGCACCGAGGCCACATGGGCGCAAAGAAAAGTCCGGCGAAGAAATCGTCTGCGAAAAGATCGTCCGCGAAGAAAGTATCGACACGCAGTGCTGCTCCGACTAAATCCGCCGCGAAATTACCAGCGCAGAAAGCGGCGACAAAGTCAGCCACGACATCGTCAAATAAGGGCGTTGCAGTTGTTGCTGCGGCAAAGAAGGCGGTGAAACGCGCAATGTCAGTGCCCGAATCGTTTGAGGGATTTCGTCCTGCGGCGATGACGTTTTTGCGCGGACTCAAGAAAAACAATCGCAAGGAATGGTTTGAAGAACATCGCGATGATTACGAGCGCGAAATCAAAGGCCCGCTGCTCGCACTGATTGAAGACGTTGATGTGCGATTGGCCGAATTCGCGCCGGAAATTATCGGTTCACCGAAGAAGTCGATGTTTCGCATCTATCGCGATGTGCGATTCAGCAAGGACAAGTCGCCGTACAAGACGCATGCGGCGGCGTGGTTCTATCATCGAGACGGTGGCAGCAGTGTTGGCAGTGAAGCCGCGCATGGTGGTGCGGGTTTCTATGTGCACATCGCGCCTGAGGGAACGTTTCTGGGCGGCGGAATCTGGATGCCACCGCGTCCTGTGTTGAATCGCATTCGACAGAACATTGCGGATGATCACGAGGGCTTTGAGGACATCGTGTTGTCGCCGGCGTTCAAGAAGCGGTTTGGAGCGCTGGAGAAAGAAAGTGTGCTTTCGCGTCCGCCGCGTGGGTTTGCGCCCGATCATCCGGCCGGCGATTGGTTGCGGTATCAGTCGTTTACGGCGGGACGTGAACTTACGGCCGAAGAGTATTTGAGTCCGAAGCTGCCCGCGATTTTGGCAAAACATTATGAAGCGATGACGCCGTTCATCCGGTGGTTGAACGAGGCGAGTGGGCTCAAGCCGTCGACGATGCGGTAGCGGCGAGCGACGTGTATTTCGCGGAGACGTTTCTCACCGAATCCGTTCAAGAATAGATGCCAGGATTTCAACGACTCATCGCACTGTTATCGAGCGCGTTCGCAATAACCGCGCTTGTCGGCTGCGACAAGTTTTTACAAGCGGCGACAAAAGACACGTGCGTACGTCCGCCAGAAAAACTGACTGCGGTTGGCGCCGTCATGAACGTCAGCGACTCGACGAATTTTCCGTGTACGATCGACGTGGTAGATGCCGGCATCACGCTCAAACTCAACACTGAGGTGAGCAGCTTTAGTTACACGGTTGCGCGTGGTCCTGACGGACGCTTTTACACGTCGCCAGTCAAGATCGGCGCCCAACTTCACGTCTGGAATGCTGACGGAACGTTTCAGCAAAACTTCGGACAACCGGGTGAAGCGCCTGGCGATCTTGCCGCCGGTCCGAAGTTTGTGCAGTTCGATTCGAGTGGACGCATCTACGTTGGCGACAACAACCGACGTTGGTCGGTTTTCAATTCAGCGCTCGAATTCGTCGCCAGCATTCCGGCGTCGGAAACCGGAATCAGAGGCAATGGAGCCACGGGCGAACTGTTGAGCGACGGAAGTTTTCTGAGCACGGTTCACGCATCGACTGGGTCGTTCACTGTTTTCGATTTCAGCAGTCCAGATGGAAGTGCGCCGCCGGTGTTACGTGCGTTCGGGCCGCCAATTCCGCCGGGCATTTCGTCGGCGCGCCGTGTCAGTCATTCCGGGGGCGACACATTCTGGGCCGGGCCGTTGTCCAATGCCGGCCAGGGTTATGTGCTCGAGCAGTGGCGTACCGACGGGACACTGCTCAAGACCATCCGCCGCCCGGTTTCGTGGGTACCGGCCGGAATTGCTGGAACGGATTCGGGCGGTGGGGCGCCGCATCCGGATCTGCAAATGCTGCACGAAGATGGATCGGGGGTGCTGCTGGTGAGCTGGATGATTTTTCGACCCGACTTTGCCAGGCTCACAGCCGAGGAGCGCGGTGATTTCACCCCTGGAAAGGCGCGCGACAAATCCATCGACGTCTATTTCGAGGCAATCGATGCAAATGCGGGCGTCGTGCTCGCATCAGCCGGGCCCGTCCGTCCGTCTTCGTCGTTCGGGCACTTTCCCATCGGCTATTTCCGGGGAACGCGTGAGGGTTACGTCCGCCAGGAAAATTCCAAACACGTGGTCTCCATTCGCATGACGAAGACGCTGCTGATCAAGCGCTAGCCCGATCAATGGGGTCAGAGTCGCCGAAAAACGGTACGACGTCGCCCGATCAATGGGGTCAGAGTCGCCGAAAAACGGTACGGAATACCAGGGGGTCAGACCCGTTGATCCGTCGGTTCCCGTCCCGAAACGGTTCCGATTGACACCCCAACTGGCGACATTTCCCGTTCGGCCGACGCCAGGCTGAGCTGCCTATCCCGCACCGGCCCGATCGTCACGCCATGTCGAAGTCCGTCAAACTCACGCTGGATATTCTGATCGGTGCAGTCGCACCGGTGCTCATCCTCAAATACGGCACCGCGCCGCTCGGTACGCTGCCCGCGTATCTCGCCGCCGCACTGATTCCGGTTGCCTGGGTACTGCTCGACCTCTTCGTCATTACCCGCCGCTTCAATTTCATCACGACGTACGGCGGTGCGGGCGCAATTCTTCGCGGCGCACTCGCATTCTGGTATGTGAGCGGCGCGTTGTTCGCGTTCAAGGACAGCGCGAGTTATCTGCTCGCAGTGTTCATCTTTGGCGGAACGCTGTTTTTTGGAAAGCCGGTGACGCGCGCAATTGCATTGCAGGGATTGGCGCCGGACACGCCCGAGCGCGAGAAGTCGATGGAGCGCTTGTTGGACGAACCGTCGGTAATGGTGAAGCTGCGCCAGGCGACGTTGGCAATTGCCGCGACAAACTTTGGTGCCGGCCTTTTCAATTATTGGATCAACTTCAAAATGGTGAAGGCGCAGTTCGGAACGCCGGTGTTCAATGATCAGGTTGCGAATGTGAACGCGATTACGCGCGTGGTGCTGGTGCTGCCGGATATGCTCGCGCTGTTCTGGGCGTTTTCGATCATGTACAAGGCCATTTACGCGCTGCTGCCGGCCGACGAAGGTGGCGATCCAAAAGACGGCGATTTCTGGGAGCTCGTTGCACGTCGCGAAGATGCACTGGCGATGGGAAGAACTTCTGAAGGTGAGGCGGACGCAGAAACACAGGCGCGCGCTAATCGTCAGGCGCGCGAAGAATTCGGTTTGGCGTAGCGCGAGCAACCACGACACTGAACACACACCCACACCGAGTCTGGCACTTCCGTCGCTACGCGGCGGAACTTCTCGGAACAGGAGTGCTCGTGTTGTTCGGTGTTGGATCATCAATGATCGCTGAGCGAACGCACGCGTTTGGTATTGGCGGAATTGCGTTGGCATTCGGTTTAATTGTCGCCGTGCTTATTGTCGCCATCGGAAAAATCAGCGGCGCGCATATCAATCCCGCAGTCACACTCGCGCTGTGGTCACAACGTCATTTTCACGGACGCGATGTGTTGCCGTACATCGTTGCACAGTGTCTTGGTGCGATCGCCGGAGCGGCGTTGTTGCTTCAAATTTTTGGTCCGATGGGAACTGTCGGCGTGACACTCCCCGTGATTGGTGCAGGTCTCACGCTTGTTATTGAAATGGCGTATTCGGCGCTCTTGTCGTTTGCCATTTTTTATCTCGCGGCCGATGCACGCATTCCGCGCAATTATGTTCCACCAATGATTGGACTCGTCGTATTTGTTGGTGCACGAATTACAGGTCCAATCACTGGCGGAAGTTTTAATCCCGCGCGTTCACTTGGTCCAGCGTTCGTAAACGGAATCTGGCAGCATCATTGGATCTACTGGGTCGCGCCAATAGTTGGCATGTGGATTGGTGCCGCAGCGCACGCGCAATTGCGCGTCAGGTTTCCGTTACAACGCGTTTAAATCCGATATCTGACGGTTGGCGTAGCCTAGCCACGAAGCAGCAGGAGTTCGAAGCGCAACACGCTGCACCAACCTGAATCAATCGGAGTTTTACAACATGCGTTCCATCTTCAAAACGCTGGCGTTTGCCGCACTTGTGGCCGCGCCAACGATGTCGCACGCGCAGGGAATGATGAAGAACAAGATGGTCGGTGGCGCTGAGATGTATCCGACGAAGGATATCATCGACAATGCGGTGAATTCAAAAGACCACACGACACTCGTTGCTGCGGTGAAAGCAGCGGGCCTTGTCGAAACACTCAAAGGCAAAGGTCCGTTCACCGTATTCGCGCCCACCAACGAAGCATTTGCGTCATTGCCCGCAGGAACGGTCGACAATCTGCTCAAGCCTGAAAACAAAGCGATGTTGACGCACATCCTCACGTATCACGTCGTGGCTGGCAACATGGATGCGATGTCGCTTGCGGCGGCCATCAAAGCAGGCAAGGGAACAGCCGAACTCAAGACCGTCGCCGGCGGCAAGCTGTGGGCGTCAATGTCGGGCAGCGATGTCATGATCAAGGACGAAAAGGGCAACAGCGCCAAGGTGACGATTGCGGACGTCAAGCAATCCAACGGCGTCATTCACGTGGTGAACAAGGTGTTGATGCCGGGGATGTAAGCGCTGCTTGGTTGCGGCGACAGTGTAAATGGGGGGTCAGAGCCGTCAAACGTTCCGGCCCCTTTTCCGTACCATTTTTCGGCGACTCTGACCCCATTGATCGCCTGTCGCCGTACCATTTTTCGGCGACTCTGACCCCATTGATCGCCTGTCGCCGTACCATTT
>JBDTTO010000034.1:0-11818 GCA_039930585.1 Gemmatimonadaceae bacterium | reverse complement strand
TTGCATCGCACCATCAAGAAAGTGGGCGAAGATTGCGCATCACTTTCGTACAACACGGCCATTGCCGCCATGATGGAATACATCAACGTGGTGCGACGTGCCGAACGTGTTGGACATCGCGATGAAGTGTTGCCGCTCGTGCAATTGGCCGCCGCATTCGCGCCACATCTCGCCGAAGAATGCTGGGAACGCCTTGGCCAATCCGGCAGCGTGTTCGACGGCGGATGGCCTGCGTTTGATCCGGCGCAGCTGGTCGACAACGAAGTCGACATCACCGTGCAGGTGAACGGAAAAATGCGCGGACAAGTGCGAGTTGCTGCCGAAGCGACGCAGGAAGTCGTGTTGGCAGCCGCGCGCGCCGAAGCAAACATCGCGAAGTTCCTTGTAGGCGAGATAAAGAAAGTGATTTACGTGCCCAAACGTTTGCTCAACATCGTGGTGACGCAGGCGTAAACGCGGTCGAAAAACCCGAAGGTTTCCGTCGAAGTCGCGTTTCATCCCATCGCGATTTTTATTGACGGAAACCTTCGTGCCGGCCTCTCGTGTCGCATGATCAGTACCCTACGACCGAGAGACTTCATGAAAAAACTGAACAGGTACAACCGCTTTTGCGCACCCGCCGCCGTCCTCACGACCGGTCTGTGTGCGTCAATGTTCTTCGCGCCGTTTGCGTCACCGGCCGGAGCGCAGGATCGGCGCGCGATGACCGAACAAATGGCCAAGGAGTTGGCCGGCACTCGGGCCAAGCTGCCACTCCCTGACGAAATTCTGCTCATGTTGGGCGACACGAATCGCTCCGTCGTTGGTGTCACGACGTCATCCGGCGGTAAAGACAGAGCCGATACGGCCGGCGTGCTGATCGAAAGTGTGACGGCAGGTAGTCCGGCCGAGAAAGCGGGCATCAAAGCCGGTTCTCGAATCACGGCAGTGAACGGCGTCAATCTGCGCGTCGCCGCCATCGATGCGGATGATCCGGAGCTGCAGGGCATCGGCCAGCGTCGCCTGATTCGCGAAATTGGAAAAGCAAAAGTTGGAGATGAAATCGATCTGCGCGTTGCAACCGGTTCGTCATCGCAGAGCTACAAGCTCAAGACAGTCAGTCCGGAAGAGCTGAGCCCCAAGCGCACGTATTCCTACGGCACGTCTGATCGCGGCGGCATGGAGAAACACGCTTCGCTCGGCGCCACCGTGGGCTCCACGGGCAGTTTGCGCGATACGCTTGGCATCTTCATCTCCGGCGTGGTGACAGGCGGACCCGCGGAGAAAGCGGGGATCTTTGAAGGTGATCGCATTGCGGCGATCAACGGCGTTGATGTGCGTGTGCCGCGCGAAGACGCCGAGGACGCGCAGGCGTCCCTGGCTCGGGTAAATCGATTTATGCGCGAACTGGCCAAGTCGACACCCGGCGACAAAATCACACTTCGGGTTTACGGTGGCGGCCGTTTTCGTGAGGTGGCCGTTACTACGGGCAGCATTACCGAGACTATGAAGAACGGGTTCCGGTTCAACATGGGTGAAGGCGGGCAAATGATGAGCCTGCCTGGCATGCGGATGGAAAACATGCCGATGATCATTCGCGGGATGACCGGCGACACGAATCGGATCATTCTGCGAAACTCAACGCCCTCCGGTCCACGAATTATTCAACGGAGTGGCCCGGTCACCATTCGAAAGAGCGCGCAGCAATAAAGGGAAGCTCATCCGCAAAAACCGTCTCAGTTCCGGGGCACGCCAGTTATCGGGGACGGGAGCAGCAGTTTCTGGGACGAAATGCACGGGGCGCCACGGCCACCTGCACTCCTCGTGGCGCCTCGCGCAAATGCTGAAAAATTGGCCAACGCCAAGCGAGGATTGCGCGTTAGTTTGGACGAGCGTACGCTAGGCGCGACCTGCTGTGGGAGCAGACGTTTCCTGTGCAGGCGCGCCTTCCGTGTTTCGACGTTCGCCCTCCTGAATGACCATGACCAAAACCGGGCTCCGCCCAGTGCGCCGCCCTCACTCCGTTTCGCGCCATGTTTTCATGGCGCTTCTGTTAACCGCCGCAGTCGCATGCGAGAAAAAAGCCCCACCGCCGCGTTCGACTCCCGTCGTCGCAGTGGCGAAGGCGATGCGTGGGCCGTTGCCCTATGTCGTGAATGCACCGGGGCAGGTTGAACCCGCGCGCACAGTCTCTGTGCAATCGCAAGTCTCAGGAATGCTCACGCGCGTTGCGTTTGAAGAAGGCTCTGACGTCACGCAAGGACAAATCCTGTTTGAAGTTGATTCGCGCCCGTTCAGGGCCGAACTCGCACGCGTGAACAGCACTCTGGCACGCGACTCGGCCAACTACGCGCAAGCAATGTTGACGGTGGATCGTTATGCGGCGTTGGCAAAAACCGGTGCCGCATCGCGCGAGCAGATGGATCAGCTCAATGCAACCGCCGCGGCACTTGCCGGAACTCTCGCTGCCGATCGCGCATCAGTCGATGCGGCAAAACTCGCCGTTGAACAAAGTGTGATTCGTGCGCCAATGTCGGGCCGCGCCGGTTTGCTTTCCATTCGTGCAGGCAATCTTGTGCGCGCGTCGTCAGAGCCGCCGTTGGTCACCATCAACGAAGTGCGCCCCGTGATGGTGAAGTTCGCCATTCCGGAACGTGATTTTGCGGAAATGCGTAAACGTGCGGGAACCGGCAAAGCGCTTGATGTCATGGTGCGTCCAAGCACGAATGCCGACTCCAGCAAAGCGATCGTCGGCAAGCTGGCCGTTGTTGACAACGCAATCGATCAGTCGACTGGTGCAATCACGCTGAAAGCGCGTGTAGCCAATCAGGATGGCGCGCTGTGGCCTGGACAGTTTGTAAAGCTCGAACTCGAACTGTCAGTGGATAGCAATGCGATCACGGTACCAACGCAGGCCGTCGTGACCGCGCAAACGGGACAGTTCATTTACGTGTTGGATGGCGAGAACAAAGCCAAACGTCATCCGGTAAAAGTCGGACGCACAACGGGATTGCTGTCAGTGATAGACAGCGGTCTCGTTGGCGGCGAAACCGTCATCACTGATGGACAAACCCGTTTGAATGACGGCGCGAAAGTTGAAATCCGCACCTTGAACGGGCGTAGTGGTGGTCGCGGTGATGCAAACAAGACGCGCGCTGTCAGTGATTCGGCGGGCGACAAGACGCGCTCGGGCAACGATTCAACAGGTAGCGCAACGCGCGGCGATTCCAGCGGCGGGCGCGGACAGGGACGAGGCCGAGGAGGCAACTAGGTATGAACATCAGCGGAATCTGGATCAGGCGTCCAGTCATGACCACGCTGGTCATGGTGACAATTCTCGTGTTTGGTATCGTGGCGTATCGCTCGCTGCCGGTCAGCGACTTGCCGACAATCGATTACCCCACGATCTCGGTAAACGCCGGCCTGCCCGGTGCAAGCCCGGAAGTCATGGCGACATCGGTGGCCACGCCACTTGAGCAGGCGCTTACGACGATCAGCGGCATCGATAACATGACGTCGAACAGTTCGACGGGCAGTACGAACATCAACATTCAGTTTTCGCTCGAGCGTGATCTCGAATCAGCGGCTGCTGACGTACAGGCGGCGCTATCACGCACGCTGCGACAGTTGCCGCAGGGGATGAACCCGCCGTCGTACAACAAAGGCAACGCAAACAATTCACCGGTGCTGATGGTCGGACTCAACTCCGATGAAATGTCACGCACCGATTTGAACGAGTACGCCGAAACGTTCCTTTCACAGCGACTTGCGACGGTCAGCGGTGTCGCGCAAGTGCAAGTGTACGGTTCGGCCAAGTACGCGGTGCGCATTCAGCTTGATCCATCCGCGATGGCGTCGCGCGGCATTGGTATTGACGAAGTCTCGGCGGCCATCAATAGCGGCAACTCCAATTTGCCGGGCGGCGTGTTGATGGGCCCGAGTCAGCAGTTCACGGTGCAGGCCACAGGACAGCTGAAATCAGGTACCGAATTCCGCAATCTGGTCGTCGCGTATCGCGACAAGGTGCCGGTGCGACTTGGCGATCTTGGTCGCGTCATTGATACGGTGCAGAACTTACGCATCCACAACGAAGCGAATGGCCGTTCCAATATCTCGCTCGCGATCATTCGTCAGCCCGGTGTGAATACCGTGCAGGTGGCGGAAGATGTGAAGGCGTTGATCGAAACGCTCAAGCCGCAGATTCCACAAAGCATCAACATCGAAACGATTTATGATCGCTCCGTCTCGATCCGTGAATCGGTGAATGATGTGAAGTTCACACTGGCGCTGACACTCGTGCTGGTGGTGATGGTGATTTTCCTGTTCCTCAGAAACGTGCGCGCGACGTTAATCCCGTCGCTATCGCTGCCGTTTTCGCTGGTCGGAACGTTTAGTCTGATGTGGGCGCTTGGGTACAGTCTCGACAACATGTCGATGATGGCCATTGTACTCGCCGTCGGCTTTGTTGTTGATGACGCCATCGTGATGCTCGAGAACATCGTGCGACACATGGAAATGGGAAAGAAACCGATGGACGCGGCGCTGGCAGGATCAAAGGAAATCAGCTTCACGATTCTTTCCATGACGTTGTCGCTGGTCGCGGTGTTTATCCCGATCATGTTCATGCCCGGACTCGTCGGCCGCTTGTTCCGCGAATTTGCGGTAACGATTGGTGTTGCAATTCTTGTGTCGGGGTTTGTTTCGCTGACACTGACACCAATGTTGTGCGCGCGCTTTCTCAAGGGCGGCGAGGGGCATCACGACACCGGCCGGTGGCGCTCGATTGAACGCCTCTATCAGAAGACCGAAAACGGCTACGTGAACTCGCTCAACTGGGTGATGGGTAAACGTCCACTCATTTTGGTGTTCAGCGCAATCACGTTGGTCGCAACAGTCTTTCTGTTCATGTACATCCCGAAAGGATTCATTCCTTCCGAAGACACGGGACGTCTGGAAGCATCAACCGAAGCAGCCGAAGGTATTGGTTTCGATCGCCTCGTCGCAAAGCAGCGCGAAGTTGCAGAAATCGTGCGGCAGGATCCCAACGTTGCGTTTGTGTTGTCGTCGGTAGGCGGTGGCGGTGGACCATCAACGGGTAACAACGGTCGCCTTACGGTGCGCATGAAGCCGCGCAGTGAGCGCCCGCATGTGGACGTCGTGATGCGTCAGCTCAATGCCAAAGTTTCGAAAGTGCCCGGCATGCAGACGTTCTTCCGCAATCCGCCACCAATCTCCATCGGCGGTCGCCGTTCCAACAGTTCGTATCAGATTTCACTGCAAAGTGCCGATATCGCCGAGCTGTACACGTCGGCGCGCTTGCTTGAAGGCCGCATGCGCCAGCTGCCGGAACTTGAAAGTGTTTCCAGCGATCTCGCGGTTGGTAATCCGCTGGTGTCTGTCGAAATCGATCGTGAACGTGCATCGGCGTTGGGCGTAACGGCATCGACGCTCGAAAACGCGTTGTATAACGCATACGGTTCGCGTCAGGTCTCCACCATTTACACGCAGACCAATCAGTACCAGGTCATCATGGAGTTGATGCCCCAGTATCAGTTGGATGTCGAAGCGATGGCGAAACTGTTTGTGCGTTCGAACACAGGCACGCTTGTACCGCTGGGTTCAATGGTGAAGTTCACGAAGGGTGTCGGTCCGCAATCCATTCAGCACAATGGTCAGTTGCCGGCCGTCACGATTTCGTTCAACCTGAAGCCTGGTGTCGCACTTGGTACCGCAGTTGATCTCGTGCAGGACGAAGCACGCAAGACGCTGCCGGCCGACGTGTCAACTACGTTGTCAGGCGACACGCAGGCGTTTGCCCAGGCGCAGTCAGGCCTGCTCATGTTGCTCGGCGTTGCCGTTTTCGTGATTTACGTGGTGCTTGGAATTCTGTACGAGAGTTTCATTCATCCAATCACGATTTTGTCCGGCTTGCCGTTTGCCGCAGTTGGCGCGCTCATTACGCTGTTGCTGTTCAACAAGGATCTCAGCGTGTACGCGTTTGTCGGCATCATCATGCTGATTGGGTTGGTGAAAAAGAACGCCATCATGATGATCGATTTTGCGACGGAAAAGGAACGCAGCGATGGTTCGACGGCGCAGGAAGCAATTCTCGAAGCCGCGAAGGTGCGTTTCCGACCTATCACCATGACCACAATGGCCGCGCTGATGGGCACGTTGCCAATCGCATTGGGTCACGGCGCCGGCGCGGAGTCGCGTCAGCCATTGGGGCTCGCGGTGGTCGGTGGTCTCGCGTTCTCGCAGCTTGTCACGCTGTACGTAACGCCGGTGATCTACACGTATCTCGATGGCCTCGCGCATCGCAAAGATCGCAAGAAGAAAGCCGCCGCTGCGGTGCCGTCGTACGAGCCCGTGCCGGCGCACGGCGACTGAATCTGATGTGCAGTTTGTAAACAAAGCGGCCGACGCAGTATTTGCGTCGGCCGTTTTGTTGTTTCGCAGTTGCGCGCTGCTTAGCTCTGCACGCGTTCCGGCGGTCCGACCACGCGCGCAAACATCTGCGCCAGCGCATCAACAGTGAACGGCTTCTGCAGATATCCACCCAACCCGTGCTCCAGCAACCGCGGCGTCACTTCGCGTTCATCATGCCCGCTCATGAGAATCACCGGCATCCAGGGCGCGAGCGCACGAATGCCACGTAGCGTATCCTCGCCGTTCAATCGCGGCATCGTCATGTCCAACAACACGGCGTCGACCTGCGTGGGATCCGACCGCAGGAACTCCAGCGCTTCCGCGCCATCAGCGACTTCAGTGGCTTCGTAGCTCAAACGATCGAGAACACGGTGCGCGAGCGCGCGCACATGCGCGTCATCATCAACGACAAGCACTCGGACGCGGCTACGCGCGGCTGATGCTCCGGTCGCACTGCCTCCGGTTGTCAGCGAACGCTCTTTCTCTTCATACGCCGCTGGGAAATACAAACGCATTGTCGTGCCTTTGCCCGGTGCACTCACTACTTCCAGCGCGCCCGAATGCCCATGCACAATGCCCAACGTTGCGGCCAATCCAAGTCCTCGCCCCGCGAGACGCGTACTGAAGAATGGATCAAACACGCGCGCCAGCGTGGCTTCATCCATGCCAACGCCATCGTCTTCCACTGAGATGCAGGCAAACAATCCCGGCTTCGCACGATTGCCCGACAAGCAGCGACGCAATCGTGCTTCGGTCAAGGATTCTTCGCTGGTATACACCTTCACGCTGCCAGCGCGTTCACCAATTGCTTCGGCGGCATTCGTGACGACGTTCACAACCGCTTGCCGAAGCTGCTCGCCGTCGGCGTGTACGACTGGCAAGTGATCAGCCAACTCGTTGATGAGACTCGCGCGCGCGCCAAGGGCTGTTTGCAACACCGGTCGCAGCTGTCGCACTAACACGCTGAGATCGAGTGGCTCAAGCAAAAAGCGCCCTTTGCCTGCATACGCCAGCAACTGTCGTGTGAGACTTGCGGCATCACGTGCTGCGCGCTCGATGGCCGTCACGGCAGCGTGGGCCGGAGAACTCACCGGCATGTCGAGCAACGACACGCTGGCATTGCCCAGAATGCCGACCAGCAGGTTGTTGAAATCGTGTGCGATGCCGCCGGCCAGAACACCCAGCGATTCCAGCTTTTGCACTTCGCGCACTTTTGTTTCGAGCAACGCGCGTTCTTCTTCGGCCGCCGTACGCGCCGTCACGTCAATCACGCTGCCAACGCGACGCTTCGGCAAACCGTCTGCATCGCGCAGAATGGCGCCCTGTCCAACGACGTTCCGTACGGTGCCGTCGGCGTGCACCACACGATACGCATACGGTCCAGCGCGACCCGTGGTTGCCAACTGTCGCATCGCCCGTCGCAAAATGCTGCGGTCGTCCGGATGCACAAAGCGCTCGATCAGATCGCCCATCCCGTTGGGATCATCGCGCACGGGATCAGCACCATGAATGCGGAACATCTGTTCCGACCAGTGCACCGTGCCGTCCATGAGATTGCGATCGTAGCTGCCAACGTTCGCCAATTCCTGCGCAAGACGAAGTGAATCGGCACTCTGCGCCAATGCTTCGGCGGCCTGACGTCGTTCGGTAACGTCCTCCGCTACGCCTACGAGATAACGGGCCGGTGTAGACTCGGGCGTTCCGTTATTCGTGCTTTTGTCATTTGGCAAAAACAGCGGTGCGCCACGCGTATTCACCCAGCGCCAATCACCGTCCGCCAATCGCATACGAAACGTGACTTCGGTGTGCTCGTGGCGGGGCAGGGCTGCCGCACGTTCAACGGCAGCGCGCACAGCCTCGCGGTCATCATCGTGAATGACCGCAGCTTTGAGCAGCGTTGTGTCCAACGGTCCCTTTTCTTCGACAAATCCCAGCAGCTCGTAAAACGCGCGAGTTGCAAAGACGGTGTGCCGGGATTCGCAGTCATACACAAACACTCCACCCGGAATGGTGTGCAGAACAGCGTCGAGAAAAGAAACGTCAAACAGTGCAGGCACGCGGAGACTTGGGCTTTGTGTGAATCAGGACCAGGGGGCGCCATCGTTGGGACCATTGGCACCAACTCAAAATTCGATCTGTGTGCCCAGTTCCACAACACGGTTGGGCGGAATGCCAAAAAATTCCGTGGCCGAGCGGGCGTTCCGCGCCAGAATGGCAAAAATGATCTTGCGCCAACGCGGGAGCTTGAATGGATCGTCGGGACGCCCCTTCGTTGGAATAAGGCGTTCGCGACCCATGAAGAAGCTGGTATCCAGGGGCTTGGCGCGAATGCCCATCTGGTCAACAGCTTCCAGCACTTCCGGGATGTTTGGTGATTGCATGAAGCCGTAGGTGGCAATGACTCGCCAGAAGCCTGCCTGCAACGGAATCACCCGCACCCGTTCACTAGCGCTCGTTTCCGGCACCTCGGCCGTCTTTACTGACAGCAGCAGCACACGTTCGTGCAGCACCTTGTTGTGTTTCAGGTGGTGCAGCAAGACCGGCGGTACGCCGTTGTCGTTGCCTGTCATGAAAACGGCCGTGCCCGTGACACGATGGACCGATGATTTGGCGACACTGTCGAGAAACAGATCGATGGGCATCGTGCCGTCAGCAAGGCGCGCATTCAACAGCGCGCGTCCGCGTTTCCACGTCATCATCAAGGTGAACAGGATGACGCCAAGCAGCAACGGTACCCAACCGCCATGCAGCAGCTTCACGAGATTCGCGCTCAGGAATGCCAAGTCCACGAGCAGGAACACTGAGCAGATTGCCACCGCTTTCGTCATGCTCCACCGGAAGCGAAGCCGGGCCACATAGTAGAAGAGCACTGTCGTGATGAACATCGTGCCCGTCACCGCAATGCCGTAGGCGGCGCCGAGATGAGCTGTGTCTTTGAATCCCAATACAATGAGCAAACATCCCACGGCGACAAACATATTCACCTCGGGAATGTATATCTGGCCCTGTTCAGTTTTCGAAGTGTGACGTACTTCAAGTCGCGGAATGTAGCCAAGTTGAATGCCTTGTCGGGTAACAGAAAATGCTCCGGAGATCAGGGCCTGCGAAGCGACAATCGCGGCCAGGGTCGCCAGGACCAACAGGGGAATCGCCATGGACTTCGGCGCCAACAGAAAAAATGGATTGGCGGCAGCTGCTGGATCACGAACCACCAGCGCGCCTTGACCGAAATAATTCAGCAGAAGCGCAGGGAACACGAACGCCAGCCATGCCATGCGGATTGGGCGACGGCCGAAGTGTCCCATGTCCGCGTACAATGCCTCGCCGCCGGTAATAACGAGCACGACGGATCCGAGCACCAAAAACCCCAGCTTCCCGTCGTGCTTCATGAAATCAATCGCGTACACTGGATTGATTGCCGTCAGGATCCAGGGAGAATTCCAGATTTCGCCAATGCCCAACGCCGCAATAACGGCGAACCATAACAACATGATCGGACCGAAGGCCTTGCCCATCAGATCTGTTCCAAATCGCTGCACAGCAAACAGAGACGCAAGAATGATCAGTGCGGCAGGAACGATGAATTCTGAAAACTTCGGCAACGCGACCTGGACACCTTCAAGCGCACCAAGCACGGACATGGCTGGAGTGATGATGCCATCGCCATACAGAAGTGCAGTGCCAAACAGCGCGAGCATCACCAAAACCTTTCCGCGCGATCCTTTGTTGTCCAGCGAACGTTTCGGAAAGATCAAAGCCAGCAGCGCAAACGTTCCGCCTTCGCCGCGGTTGTCGGCTTTCAGGATGAAGCTGATGTATTTGACAGTGACAACGAGCGTGAGTGCCCACACAATGAGTGACAACACGCCGAAAACATTCTCGCGTGTTGCCTCAAGGTGATACATGGGGCTGAAACACTCCTTGATGGAGTACAGGGGGCTCGTACCGATGTCCCCATACACGACGCCAAGCGCCGTGAGCGTCAATACAGCCAGTCGTTTTCCGCGCGGATGTTCGTCGTGCGCGTGGCTGTGCAAAGGAGTCGCGGCCGGAAACATGGCCGTTGTTGCATGGAGCTCCGTACCCGCCGGCGCCGGTTGCGTCGCCTTTGCAGATGAAGGTTCGTTTGAGTCCGCATCGGACTCGCCAGTAGTTTCGTTAGACATAGATATGGGACGAAACCATGGAATCTAGCGGCGCGCACTCGTGAAGTGTGTGAAACATGCGCGCGTTGCGTTGCATCCCGGTTACAAACACAAAAGCCGGCCAGGAACGAGTCCTGGCCGGCTTTGCGTTGTTGGAAGTCCTATTCGTAGCGAAGCGCCATAATGGGGTCGAGCTTGGCGGCACGCCGCGCTGGCCAGACGCCGAATACCACTCCGACAACCGCGGAGAAGCAGAACGCGATCAGTATGGACTGCGACGAAATCGCGGTGTTCCAGTTGTTCATCTTGCTGAGCGCAATTGAGCCACCCATTCCCATCGCAATGCCAATGCAACCACCAAGGATGCACAACACCACGGCTTCGATAAGAAATTGGAAGAGGATGTTCTTTGCTGTCGCGCCCAGTGCTTTGCGCACGCCGATTTCACGTGTGCGTTCGGTGACTGACACGAGCATGATATTCATGATGCCAATACCGCCTACGATCAGCGATACCGCCGCAACGCCGGCCAACAGTGAACTGAACACGGCGCTGGTTTCTGCCGCGGTGTTCAGGAAGTCGGCCTGGTTGCGAATCGAAAAGTCATCATCTCTTTCGCGCGGGGTTTTGTGTTCGCGGCGAAGCACCTTCTGGATGTCGCCCATCGTTGCCGGAATACGATCTTCGGATGGAGCCAGGATCGAAACCGAACGAATGCGATCGCTGCCAATCACGCGAAAACGCGCGGTCGTAATTGGAATCAGCACCTGATCATCAGGATTCTGAAATGCCGACGTCTGGCCCTTTGACTTGAGCACGCCAACAATCGTGAACTGAATTCCCCGAATACGAATGGGCTCGCCGATGATCGAGTTCGGATCGGTGATGCCAAGATTTTCAACGACAGTCGGTCCGAGCACAACGAGACGTTGTTTGGACTGATCTTCCTGAGCACTGAACATGCGGCCAGCGGTCAACTCGTACTTCCGAACTTCGAGGTAGTTGGCCGACGTGCCGATGATCTGCGTATTGGTGTTCTTGCCCAGGTATTGAACCTGAAACTGACGCGACATTTCCGGTTGTACGGCACGGATGTTTTCGCCGTAGTCTGCAAGAGCTTCTGCATCAGCCATCGTGAGTTTGGCGCGATCATCCTGCGCACCGACGCCGCGGCTCATTACCTGACCGGGCGTTACCGTGAGCAGTGTCGTGCCCAGAGCCGTGATGCGTTCCGCGAACTCGCGGGCGTGTCCATCTTCCGCCGC
>JBDTTO010000033.1:0-11827 GCA_039930585.1 Gemmatimonadaceae bacterium | reverse complement strand
CGCAGCGACAAACGACAGGTACCGATCACTTTCGGACAAATGATTACACGAGCCCAGCTCATTGATGTTCTGTTCGTAATCCTGCCGCATTCGTTGCTCCTGGACGTTGCAGGGCCGGCCGAGGCGTTTCGGTTGGCCAATCAGCATCGGGGAAATCACGGATTGCCGCCACGTTTTCGGCTGCGATTTACCGCGCCCAATGCAGTTCAGGAAACGTCGGTGGGGCTTTCAATTTCCGGATTGGAACCGCTGCCGCAGGAGCTGAGCGCGAGTACGTGGGTTGTTGTTGTTGGTCAGCCCAGCGAGCATCTGAGCAACGTCACTGCTGCAGTGACAACAACCGCGCGCTGGTTAAACCAATTGTTAGGCGAGTCGCTTCGTGCAAACTTCGGCGAACATCGTTTGGTAACGATCTGTTCGGGCACGTTGCTGGCCGCGCGCGCCGGACTGCTTGGCAACCGCAGATGTACGACACATCATGAGTTATTGGACACGTTGCGTGCACTCGCGCCGCAAGCCAAAGTCGTCGACAATCGTGTATTCGTTGTGGACGGACCGATTGCATCAAGCGCGGGAATCACGGCGGGTATTGATATCGCGCTGCACTTGATTGGTGAGGAGTGCGGCGAAGCGCTGGCCGCGAGTATAGCCGAAGATATGGTGGTGTATCTCAGACGCTCTGATCGCGATCCTGAGCAATCACCATTTCGTACGCATCGCGCACATTTGCATGCAACCGTGCATCGCGTGCAGGATGCGATCATCAACGAACCAGAGCGCGACTGGAACATGGCGTCGCTTGCGCAGACCGGTCACACAACTGAGCGACATCTGCTGCGACTGTTTCTCGAAAGCGCACGTGTGTCGCCGCTACAGTTTCTGCAATCGATCAGACTTGAACGTGCGCGACAGGCACTTGAACATGGAACGAGCGTAACGCGCGCAGCAGAGATGGCGGGGTTTCGTTCGGATCTGCAAATGCGTCGCGCATGGACAAAACACTGGGGCGGGTCACCGCGGGATGTGTTGCGGGTTGATCGCAATGCAACTGCAATCGCGCGTTAGTCTTCGCCCGAGGAAGAACTGCCGCCGGAACCCGGACGTTTACGAGCGCCCTTAGGTGGCGCGACGTTAGGCGGACGAACACTGCCTTTCGTTTTATTGGCACCGGTACGTGGATTCGCCGGCTTGCTGGATTTGCCCGGCCGAGATTTATCCGCTTTGCCACCTTTCATCGAGACGTTCCTTCTACGCGAGTCATCGTTCAGTCGTTCGGCATGTTGCCGAGTCCGACACGTTCAACCATTGGCCAATAACGCGCATCGTTTCTGATCGGATCGAGACGCGGATGCACGCGCAATAATGCCAGCCCCGATGCTTTCTCAATGATGGCGGTTTCCAGCCAGGTAAACGCGTCATCAACGTCGCCTAACGACGCGTGAAGTGCCGCGATTCCCCAGGCCGATACCACGCGTGTTAAACGGGCGGCTGTGAGTTCAGAAAGAATGCGACGCGCCTCTGTGACGTTGCCACTGGCCGCTTCAAGGTGGCCCAATCCGAATGTGGCAGTCGCCGCTACTCCGGCCAGTTGACGCCCGGTTTCATATTCGGCACGCGCTTCATCGAAACGGCCCAGCGCCTCCAGCACACGTGCGCGATCGGTGTGTGCCCCATCAAAACGCGGATCAAGTTCGATCGACATCAGATACAAAAACGCCGACTTCTCATATTCACGCGCGAAGTAATATCCGTCGCCAAGCCCCGTGTGAATCAGTGACGAAAGTGGATCGAGACTCACGGATTTCTGCATGGCGAGCAGCGCTTCCTGATGACGCTCAAACGACATCAGCGCACGCCCGAGATACGTGTACGCCATCGCGTGACCGGGATTCAGCTCGACGGCTTTCTGCAGCGTGCGAATACCTTCGCGCACGCGTCCGGTGTACGTCATGATGGTGCCAATCGACGCGTGTGCATCGGCGAGTAACGGATCGAGCTCCAATGCGCGATGTGCCGCGGCTTCCGCTTCACCGACCGCCTCCGCCGTCGGGACCATGCCGCGAATTGCGCGAAGCATCTGTGTATCGGCCAATGCCGACCAGGCCAGTGCGTAGTTTGGATCGATTTCCAGCGCGCGTTTCGCGTACCGATATCCCAGATCCATCGCTTCGCGCGTTCCTGCAATTGTCGAATGGCGACTCTTGAGATATTCCAGATGCGCCTCGGCATTCACGGCTGGGCGATTCGCGAGCTGCGTTACTTCGCTGGGTGATAGTTGTACAGCAATTTCGCGCGCCACCGTTTGTGCCAGCTCTGTCTGCAAGCCCAACACGTCTTCGAGACTGCGATCATACCGATCGGCCCACAACGTTTCGTCCGCACGCGCGGAGATGAGCTGCACGCTCACACGCACGCGATCCTTGATTAGCAGCGCTGATCCTTCGAGTACGGCATCAACGTTCAGCTCCTGTGCGATTTCCGGAACAGAAAGTGTGGAGCCCTTGAACTTCATCGCGGACGTACGCGAGATCACGCGAAGCGCCTTGATTCGCGACAGATCGGAAATAATGGCCTCCGTCATGCCGTCCACGAAATATTCCTGCGTCGGGTCGCCGGCAATGTTGCGGAGCGGCAGCACCGCAATGGCGCGCACACTTGATGGCGCGGTACTTGAACGCGACGCAGTCGGAGTTCCGTTCCGAATGTTACGCAGTGCCTCGGCAACGATCGCCGCTGATGCGGGTCGTTGCGCTGGATCCTTGCGCAGGCAATCCGCCAGCAGGGTGTCGAGTGCTGGCGGTGCATCACTGCGAATGGAACGTGCCGATGGCGGCGCCGTGTTGATGATTGCAAACATCAACGCTTCCGTGCGTTCCTTGACCAGTGGTCGACGACCGGTGGTCATTTCGAACAGCAACACGCCAAGTGCATAAACATCTGTACGTGCATCATCGGGTTCGCCCAGCAGCTGTTCGGGCGCCATGTATGGCACTGATCCCATGACCACGCCGGTTTGCGTGAGATTCGCACCGGCATTCGTGAGCAGTCGGGCGAGCCCGAAATCTAGAATCTTTGGAAGTCCCTGCGAGGTAAGCGCGACGTTTGCAGGCTTGAGGTCGCGATGCAGGAAGCCGTTTTCGTGCGCGTTTTCCAACGCACTGGCGAGAGCGATTCCCAGCTCGAGCACTTCCTGGATCGTCATCGGACCAGCGGCCAGTTTCGCCTCGAGCGTGCCGCCGGCGACGTATTCCATCACCAGAAAGTCGCGGCCATCGCGTGCGTCGAAATCAAAGATGGTAGCGACGCCGGCATGTGAAAGTCGGGAGAGCACCAACGCTTCGCGCCTGAATCGTTCACGTGTTGTGGCATCGTCCAGCGCACCGCGCAGCAGCATCTTGATTGCCACATCGCGATCAAGGTTGGCGTCGTGCGCCTTCCACACTTCGCCCATGCCGCCTTCGCCGATGCAATTGAGCAATCGGTATCGGCCAAGCATGGTGCCGGCAGCTAGTGGTGCCAAGGCGGATGCAGCGAGGTAATCGTTCACGAGCCGAAGCTATCCGTCAACGAAGCGATTGCCAACGGTTCGGGGCAGCGTTCCGTGCTTCGTTCACATTGCTCATTCTTTCGGCGCAATGTACGGTCCGCCAACAACACCCCAGCCCCACTTGGGCATTGGCGCTTCGATCTCCGGACTCACACCGTTCTGACTGTTGATCACCGCGAGTCGGCTTCCCCACTCCACATAACTCACCAACGCGCTCCGGAATTCCGGATCACCTGGCAAACCAACTTCGTCCGCACTTCGCAGCAACAGCAACATCCACTGCTGTCGTTGCGCTTCGGCCAGATGTTTGCCGAGATGTTGAGTAATCATGTGCGGATGCCCACCGCGTTCCGTACTGTAATCGGCGGGTCCGCCCAACACCTCAGCGAGAAACTGCGCGACGTAGTGAGGATGATGCGCGTCCATATGCGCGAACACGGGGCCAATCAACGCATCGGCCTTCACGTGCTGGTAAAACACCTCCGTAAGACGCTCAAGCGCAGGTAGTCCGCCCGCCCACTCAAACAGCGTCGGAATATTTTTGTCGGGATCAGTCATGAATGAAAAATAAGCGAATCGTTTTGGCGGAAGGATCCCGTTTGCAACGCACGTTGTGAGTTGAACGGCAGACGTCATTTCGTCGGTTTGATCGTATCTGCCAACGCGCGTCGAATCGCAGGCTCGAGCGACAGCGGACCAATGGGACCGATCACTTTATGTCTCACGGTTCCGTCGCGACCAATGAGTATTGACGTGGGATAACCGACGACGCCACCGAGCGCCGCAATAAAATCGTCTCGCACGATGGCGATTGGGTAGGTGATGCCGCGCGAAGCAACGAACGTCTGCACGTCCTGCGGATCGCCGCGATCGACCGATGCGCCAAGTATGACAAGTCCGGCGTCACGATGGCGTTGCCAAGTGTTCTCCATCAACGGCATCTCCACGCGACACGGCAGGCACCACGTAGCCCAGATGTTGATCAACACCACACGTCCGCGCAAACTGTCCTGTGTGAGCACGTTTCCCGCGAGTGTGCGCGCCGCGAACGATGGATGAACGGTGTCACGATTCCGAATTCCGACCAACGCGGTGAGGTGCGGGAGCAGCCGCGGCAACGCCCAGATACCAATCGCGATAAGCGCGAGTGTTGACCAGTGCGGAATGCGCAGACGTGGGAATCTCATTTGTTCGTCTTGAGGCCCAGCCAGATCAACGTAGCCGCCAATCCGATTGCCGAAATCCACTTGAGAAGCTCCTTGGCGCCTTCGTCCTGCAGTATTTGCAACAGTCGTTCTTTCCTCGTTGGAGCAGGGCCAACGGTCGAGAAAAGGTTGTAGCCAAGTTTCGCAGAAATTGCAGCCGGAGAGTACGGATCGCTGAGTTTCCCCAGCCATTTCTGCGTAATGATTTCTGGAAGAACGCGCGCGAGATCAGACAGCGGGCCACTCTTAATACGCTGCATACATTCGGGGCAGACGTAGCCCACCAGCACTTTGTATCGCACCTCGCTCAGACGACGATTGTAATCCCAGAGGCAACCACGCGTGCCCAGGTGCTGCCAATCGCTGAGACGCGTGTCAATCAGTCCTGCGGCGTTGGTCAGCGTGAGTGTGATGATGAACTCCACCAGTGATGGCGGCGCCATGTATCGCTGCCAATTTCCAAGTGCCAGGACCGCCGTGCCACCGTCAGAGGTGCTGTAGAGGTTATCCGCAAAACGCGCGAGCGAAACAATGATCAGAAATTTTGGCGGAACTTCGTTCGCGATCGCCGTAAGCAACTCTTTTTCCCAGTAGACCGCGTAGCGATCATGGAAAGTTGGAAGTAGCGCCTCAACATCCTTACGCTCTACCGGGGAGTTCGTGAGCAGTTTTGCTAACGCATCGTCTGACGGACTTTGCACAATCTCGAACTCGAACACTGACTGTTCCCGATTCAGTCGCAGCAGCAAGTATGAAGTGGCCTCAATGTTCAACTCGCCGGTCGCCACGAACATGACGCCAACGCGATGGCGCTCACTGCGAGCTGTTTCGTTCATGAGGTCGTGACCGGGTGTGGTGTATGCTCTAACGAATACGTCAGACAATACGCATTATAACGTGAACGCCGATACCGAGTGCGACGCAACCCCGCGACCTTAACCAGTGTGAGGTGGGCAGTGAACCGACGCGCTGTAACTCTGCCGATGTGCGCGCTGGGTGCATACGCACTCGCGGTCGCTGTGCCCAATCTGCTGACCGCCCAATTACTTCCGTCCGCGCCGTTTGAGAGAACCGTCGTTGATATACAGCTGCGAACGGCGGCGACGTACCTCGATCAGATTTCGGCCACGATTTTCAAAGAGAACGGCGAACGTTATCTGACGCCGAGGTTGGTTGGATACGACAAGACGGTGATGACAGCGTGCGGTCGCGTCAAGGCGGACAATGCATACGCGTGTCGCAGCGACGGAACTATTTATTACGATCGCACTTTTCTGGCGGGATTGATGTCGGCCGCGTCTCAGCGACTGAAAACCGACGGCGATATGGCGGCCATCTACGCAATTGCGCACGAGTGGGGACATCAGATTCAGTTTCTGCTCGAGCTGGATTACACGGGGGCGGTGAATCGCTCCGAAACCGATGCGGATTGTTTAGCCGGTGTGATGTTGGCGCGCGCACGCACGTTTGGAAAGGTGCAGGCCGGCGACATGGAAGAGGCGCGTTACGCCATCCAGTTTGTTGGTGATCCGCCGCTGACCCCGGGTGTGTGGGGCCAGGCCATTGAACGCATCAACGCCAACGCGGCCCCCGGTTCCATTCCAGTTATTACAAACGCGCAGGGATATCACGGTAACGCCAACGAACGATTGGCGGCGTTCAATCGCGGCCTTGCAACAAGCATGCGTTCATGCGTTGCCGGTATTCGTGGTCCGCGACAGGTTGCGGCGGTAACAACCATCTATTGGTACGTCAACAATCTCGCCGAAGCGTACGATCGCGGCGTGGCCGAGAATAAACCGATTGTACTGGTGTCGGGTGATGCCAATGGCGCCAACTTCATTCGGTTGAAGAAGGAGACGCTTGAATCACCAATTCTCGCGCAGCTCGCGAATGCCGCAATTTTTGTGTACACCGATCCGGCCAGAGACATTGTGGCGCGCAACATTGGCAAGGCGTTGGGCTATGACCGTTTGCCTGTCATTTCGTTGCTGGCGCCCAACCCCAATATGATTGATGAAGCAGGGCGCATGATTGGTTTGTGGGACGCGCCGACCGTGTTGCGTGAGTTGTCAAAGAACATGACCAAACGTGGTTGGCTTGGTGCAACGCGCGCGCCATGGCTTCCGCCGTTTCCGGGTCGTGAGTGAATGAATGATTGATTGATCGTCTTCGCAAAACAACGCGGCACGCCGAGAAACGGCAGACCGCGTTGTCGCATTGAATCCTCCCGGCCTGATGTCTGCTCAACGTGCTTGGTTATCTCTCGGTCCGGGTAAACCTCGACACAGAAAGGCCCGGTGTTACGTTTGCCCGGTGAATCCCGCCGAAATTCCTGAATCGCCGCTCGCCGAACAACTCCAACAATCACTCGGCACCGCCTACGCGATTGATCGCGAAATCGGCGGCGGTGGGATGTCGCGAGTGTTTCTTGCGACCGAAACGGCGCTGGGGCGGCGTGTCGTCATCAAGCTGTTACCGCCCGAACTTGCTGCCGGCGTGTCGATCGAGCGCTTCAAGCGGGAAATACAACTCGCGGCACGGCTTCAGCATGCGCACATCGTGCCGCTGCTCAACGCGGGCGTGAGTAATGACCTGCCGTACTTCACCATGCCGTTCGTCGACGGTGAATCACTACGTGTGCGATTGGAAAAGCGCGGCGAATTGCCGATTGCCGAGGCCGTGCGCGTCCTGCGCGAGATTGCGAGTGCACTGGCGTACGCGCATGAACAGGGCATCGTGCATCGCGATATCAAACCCGACAACGTGTTGCTGTCCGGTGGTGCGGCCATGGTGACAGACTTTGGCGTAGCAAAAGCATTGTCATCGTCAAACAGTACCGATCATGGCGCCATGACTTCGGCTGGAATCGCACTGGGCACGCCCGCGTACATGAGTCCAGAGCAGGCGAGTGCCGATCCAATAGTTGACCGACGCGCGGATGTTTATGCATTCGGCGTGTTGGCGTACGAACTGTTGACCGGCCAAACGCCGTTTAGTGGACGCACGCCGCAAGGTATGCTCGCGGCGCATGTAACCGAACCACCCGAACCAATTCAGAAACGCCGGCCGTCATTGCCCTCGGGTTTGAGCGCACTCGTGATGCGCTGTCTCGAGAAACGTCCCGCCGACCGTCCGCAAAGCGCGAATGAAGTGGTGAGCGCACTCGATGATCTGTCCACACCAAGTGGAGGGATGTTACCAACCAGTGCGGGTTACGTTCAGGTCAATGCAACCGCGGCATCGCCAAGTCGATCGAGTTCGCTGAGTGTTTCTGCAGTCGTCGTGGTCGCGTTGTTGCTTGTGGCCGGCGTATTCGCATGGAAACGCGCGGGAAGTACAAACGGCAGCACGGAAATCGCGCCGAAGTCCATCGCCGTGTTGCCACTCGAGAATGTCAGTGGCGACACCACGATGCAATTTTTCGCCGATGGAATGACCGATGAACTCACTACGGCGGTCGCGCGATTGCCGGGGTTGCGCGTTGCGTCGCGAAGCGCAACGGAATCCGCACTGAATACCAGCAAAGAGGTCAAAGCACTCGGCGCGCGACTATCAGTGAACTCCGTGCTTGATGGACGCTTGCGTCGGAGCGGCAATCACCTGCGCCTTACCGCAACGCTCACCAATGTCGCGGACGGCAGCATTCTGTGGACGGAGACGTACGATCGCGAAGTGAAAGATGTCTTTCAGATGCAGGATGACATTGCGCATGCGATCGCGTCGGCGCTACAGGTCTCACTTGGCGGCACACAAAAACAGTTCGCTGAGCGCGGAACGTCAAACTCCGACGCGCACGATCTGTATTTGCGCGCGCGATATCTGCAGAGCAAGTACACAGAAGCAGAAATGAAAGCATCACTGCAACTCTATGCGAACGCACTCGCAAAGGACCCGAAATACGCAATGGCCTGGGCCGGAATAGCGGACACGTGGATCAATCTCGCGGATGATTTTGTTGCGCCGCACGAAGCCGTGCCAAAAATTCGGGATGCGATTGCGCGTGGACTGGCGATTGATTCAACGAATCCGGAACTCCGAAATTCGCGCGCGAGTTTAGCGTACTTCTTTGATCGCGACGCTCGAAAGGCCGAGCAGCTCATGACGAGCGCCATCCGGGACAACCCGGCGCTGGTCGACGTTGGCGGCGCATATGCCCAGGTGTTGTGGAATTTGGGGCTTAGAGATTCAGCGCGCGCGTACGTAACGCACCAGGTAGATCGAGACCCGACGTCGCCAATTAAATTGATCGCGGCCTTCACCTATTTTCAGAGTATTGGTGACGGCGATCGAAAGCGGTACTATTGCACGCGAATCGTTGAGCTATATCCGTTTCCGAGCTGCTCAGCAATCGCCGCAGACTATGCTGGCAAAACAGATTCAGCCATCGCAATCCTTCGACCGATGTTATCCAGCGATAACAGCAGGAGATCGACCAACGCCCGGTACTACATGGTCCTTTTGCTGCTCAAGCAAAACAAGCTGGCTGAGGCGCGGGCGCTGCTCGTCGAGTTCGAGGCACTGGTGAACGCAGCAAAACGTTATCAACGCGAGGATTGGTTGGCCGTGATGTGGGCAACGGTCGGCGACAACGATCGTGCGATGTACTGGTATGAGCGGGCGCTTACTTCGGGTTCATCGGGAATTGGGTCGCTTTACTACGACATCATTGGATTGGGACTTCGGAACGACCCGCGTTTAATCGCGTTCGCCAGGCGCGCCGGTCTGCCGGATCCTCCGCCATATTGGCGCTAACAGTTCTTTCGCAACCGCGTCAACGCTTGCTGGAGCGCTCCTTGAGCGCCGCCACCAACTCATCATACCCAGGCTCCATCGGCCGTTGCTGCATCGCATACTCCTTTGCGCCCTTCTCCAACTCCTTCTGCACTGTATTGCCGTCCGGCGCGACATAGTCAGGATCAACGCCGTGCTCCAGATAGAACAACGCTTCGGGATACTGCTTGAAATACACCGCGTTCAACAGCGTCGTGTATCCGTTGTCCTTGAGCGCCTTTACATCCGCACCATGCTTCACCAGAATGCGAATCTGCGGCAGCTTCAATTGGTAATTCAGCAACATGTTGAACTTCCCGTACGCCTCGAGCGCATTTGGATTCGCTCCCGCATTGAGCGCAATCTCCATCATGCGTTCGCAGTTGCTGCCACCGCCCATTGCGATGTCGCGCTGCCAGTCGCCACCTGCTTTGCGCGCATCGGCTGCATACGGCACGCCTGACTGAAGCAGTATCTCCAGCACGTCCGCCTTGTCAGGTGTTGCCGAATAATCGGTGGCCACGTATACCGCGTAGCCGAGTAACGTCGAACCGGACGCGTCGCGCTGGGTGTAGTTAAGCTGCGTATTATTCGCCTTGTATGACACGAGCAATGTGCGCAACGCTGTTGTGTCACCCGCTGCAATGAGCGCCGCCACCGCATTGAGATTGGCGTCAGTAAACCGCCCATGTTCAGCGAGCTGCGCGCGATAATTCGCGTTCTCGCGCATCTGTTTGATTTTTCCCTGCGCCAGGAAAATGAACGGCAGTGCAACCATTGTCGTGCCCAACAGCGCGCCAAATGATGACTTGCCTTTCGTTCCCCAATACAACAATCCGCCCGCCGCCAACAGTATGGGCAACAAAATCAATCCCCAACCGCGACTGAGTCCGCGTCCCGCGGCATCAGTTCCCGAATCGCGAATAACAATCAGCGCGACAATAAACGCGGCGTCGAGCGCGAAACAGATCCAACCGATAATTGCGATGATGCGCGTCATGAAAACTTGTTGGGGTATCGAACAACGACGCGCACCGTTTGTACGAAGGCCGTACGTTTTTTCATCACGGCGTTTTCGGCTTCGTCACGGTTGCCAGCAACTCCAGCGTCATTTCATCGAACAACGCTTCATCCTGGCCAAGGCGCACGAACAACAAACGTCGCGCGGTGCCGGTCGGCCACACCTGAAAATATTGCTGACCATCCACTGCAGTTCCCCAGTCACCACACGGCGGATCTGGCATGTCCATCGGATCCGCTTTCTTCTTGACCTCTTTCGCATACGCTGCGTTCGGCACAAACTCGTAGCGCACCGATCCCGCCTGCGCCTTTCCAAGTTTGTAAGGCGCAATTACGCACCGGCCCGCATCAATCTTCAGCGCATGCGCGAGATACACGCGACGCACGCCGGCTTCCGCGGATTCGTTAGGCAGCAGCTCAAACGATTCGATCAGCGTGTCGGGAGCGGTCGCATCGCTGTACTGCTGCATCAACGCGTTGCCCTTGAAGTACAAATGAATTTTGCGATCACCGTAATCGCAGCGCTGTACCCAGGCCGCAAGTCCGGCAATCTTGTCAGATGCGCGTTCCCATTTGCACCCCTTAATGGCCGCGCGCGACGGATTTCCCGATTGCGCATTGGCATTAGAAACGAAACCGGACAGTGCAATCACGGCTGCCAGTGCAACCAGCGCGCGATGTTTGTGGAAAGACATGTTTGGCCAGGGAGCGAAGTGGGTACATCTCGCCCCGCGCGGGAGTGAGGTAGTGCAGCAAAGGTACGCCGCGACTACAACCCCGCAATGCACACGCAGTCACCAATTGATATTGGCGGTTACGCGCAAACTTGCCGACTGTTGCTACGCTTTATTGCGCTTTACGCTGCGGCCAACCCATTCATTCCGTTCAATAACAGTGCGCTCAAATTGTCCGTCAAAATCGCTTGTTCGCGCTGTGCAATATCGCTGTCGCCGTAGGCCGATTTTGGCGCGAGCTGCAGCGCGACCAGACATGACCCCAGCAACCAATGCGCGAGCAGCAGCGAATCACCCGTTGACGTTGATCGATCGGCCAGCGCATCCAGTTTGCGCGCCAGATGCGGCGACCGATTGGCCAGCCCATCACTCGCCAGCGATTTCAGCGCGCCCGTTGGACGCAGGATTTCCGCGGCAATGATACGAAGATGCGTCGCGGGTGTCAGCTCACGAAGCGCACCCATCACCATATCGCTCACCAGCGCCCGAACCAGCGCAGCCCGACCGCGAACGGCGAGCCCGGGTTCGTCCAGCGGGATCAAGGCGTG
>JBDTTO010000032.1:0-11843 GCA_039930585.1 Gemmatimonadaceae bacterium | reverse complement strand
GAACTCGAGGCGCGTCATTCCCAACCGGCGCTGCAACAGCTCCGACACGCCTGAAATCGTGCTGGCAATTGGAGCTTCGGCATCGTCAAGAAAACATTCGGCGCTGGTCAATCCGCGAACAACGCGATATCGGTGACCTGCCAATTCGAAGATCAACTGAACGCGAACCGAGCTCCGACTCTTCGCACCAGAAAATCGAATCGAATCGCGAGTGCCGCGTGCTGCTGCGTTGCCATACAACGCCCACGCAATGCCTTCGAGAATTGTCGATTTACCCGCACCGTTCGGGCCAATGATTCCCGTCAGTCCGGTTTCGAAGGTGATCGACGTGTCTTCGTGCTGACGAAAATTTTGCAACCGCATGGAAACCAGGCGCACGATCAGCTCTCCGTCACGGTGAGCGCCGCACCAAACGTTTCTTCTGCTTCGGCCAGATATCGCAAACCGGTTGCCACCAACTGCTCACGCGCAACGCCAGCGGGCAACACACGCTCGTTCAGTCGTTCGGCGACCAGTTCTTCAAGCGTGGCGCGACGACCGGGCGCTCCCCCCGATGTGCGTTGCGCAACCGTTTCGGGTTTCCGCGTATCGAGCTGAAATTGCAACGCACGCCGTTTGTATTCACGTAACGCCACCTGATCGAGTTCACGCGCAACATGTCGTGGCACGTTACGAATGGTCAAGCGCACGATGCGATCATCAATACCTTCGGCAACTCCCACAATACGTTCGGCGATTGCCTGATCGAGTTCTGTTGCCGATAGTCCGGTGGCGTCAATCGGTTCGAGGTCGAGCAAAGGGCGCGCGGGCGCAACGTGATGGAAATGGTGTTCGTGCGTGGCAAGATTGTGTTCGATGAAACCTTTGCCCGGAACGTGCGACGCTCGTTCTTCGCGCAGCTCTCCCCACGGATTGGAGCTGGTATAGTCAATTGATCCGCTGTAATACGTGTGCGTCGTCACTTCGCGATACACGTGATAATGCCCGAGCGCGACGTAACTCCAGCGTTCCGCATTCAGTTCCGCAACCGGAATTTCAATTGCCGCGCGATCGGCCGGTGCAATGTGATCCGGCAACATTCCCTGAATCTCACCATGCATCAACAATACGTTGTGGCGAAACTCCGGTTGCGGCAAAAATTGAGGACGTTCAATTCCTGGCACGTCGGGAACCGCCATGACGGACAGCGACAATTCCGGAAAATTGAACAGCTCCGCTTTTGAATCCGCAACGGAAATTCCGATTTCACGAAAGAGACGCAAAATACATCCGGCGTCGGTTGTGCGAGGCGCGTCGTGATTGCCGGCCACCATTACAATGGCCGCGTTCGGCAACTCCTCGCGCAGGCGCAAAAACAACCGATACGCGTGCAGAATGGCCGAGTTGGATGGTCGGACGGCGTGGAAAATGTCGCCGGCAACAACAACTGCGTCGGGCTGTAGGCGGATGACGGCATCAATCGCGCGCGCGACCGAATTTCCGACATCCGCTTCACGCTGATTAATGCCGGCGGGCGTAAGGCGCTGATACTGTCGAAATCCCAGATGCAGGTCGGCGAGATGAACTAAACGCATGCACCAATTTTACCCGCATGACGCTTCGCGCGCGCGTTGTTCGTCGCTCGATTTCTCAGTACACGCGCATGCGCTGCACCAGCCGGATATCCAGTGATCGCGACTGGGCCGCATCTCCGGGGCGCGGTGTGACATCGCTTTGCACTTCGATCACGGTTTCGGCTTCGGTAATCCATCCGCGCGTGCGATCCAGAATGAGATATCCGCGCAACACGCCGGCAGTCGCCACCTGCGTTCCCGGCGGAAGATCGCGAGCGGCTCCTTCGCGACGCAGCGTTCCGGCCAGCGAGATGTACGCGAAGCGACCCGCCTTGGTCAGCGAATCCAGCCGAAACTGCGCGTGCACCACGCCCTCGGCCTGCACGCCCGTCATCGGTATTGATGGCAGCGGAATGTCGCGTTCCCATCCCTCGCCCACTGCGACGCTTTTCAGGGGCAACATCGGAGGCATTGCGGAGAGCCCCGCCGCAATTGCGGTGGTAGTTGCCCCGCGCGCATCGAGCACTGACATGGCACCGTCTGGCGTGACGTTCACGCGTGTTCGGCGATTGTCCGCGGACAGTTGGACGGGACGTTCGGGACCCAGCTGTCCGCGCGTGCCGGTGCGCAGGTGCAGTGAGTCCGACACGACATTGAGGCCCGTAACTTTGAGATCGCTGGATTCGACCGTTGAGTGCGCATTAAGGCGCATCACCGTGGATTGCGTAATGGAGAGATCCCGAACCGGCCCATACTCCGGCCGCCGCGACGCCGGTGCGCGCGAACCGATTGCGCCGTTCGCGCTGCGCGTTTCGTTAACCGGAACGCTGCGTGTTTCAATCGTCTGTTCGAGGCGCAACCAGAGCGTATCCCCAACATGTGGTCGAACTACCAGGGTGATTCGTTCGCCGTCGGATTTGAACGGAGGTTGCGCTCGCACACTTACCGATCCAACGGTGATCAACAGCAATGAGCCCGCAAGTAGTGGCCCGGCGCGCAATTCAACCACCGTATTCGTCGGGCGAAAAACCGCGCAGCGAACGGGCCGGCGGCGCAACTTGTTGCACAACTTGTGCTGATGGACGTGCGCGTCGCGCCAGCTCACGCGTGAATGATTGTTTCACATCGGCGGGACGCGTGCGCAACACACCATTGCGCGCGGCCAGCACTGTGGGCTCGTCGTACAGCAGAATGGTTTGTTGCACCCAGGTCAAATCAATGCCCGCATCAAGCCGGCGCAGATCCCGTGCAATCGCCATTGCGAGTGACGGTTCCGGTGCGGGTGGATAACGCTCAACCCCCTCGCGCCCGGACATCACCGCGGGACGCGGAAAACGCACAAACACCGGCTGCGCAAAGTGTGGGTGTCGCACCATGAGTTGGCCTTTATCCAGAGTGGCAAGCCGAGCTTTTACAGCGGAGCTGAGCACGTGATACCCCGCAGTCGCCATTTCGTCCGCGTCCATTCGGCCGTACAGTGCAGTTCCAGCGTTGCCCGCAACGCGACGCAACACTTGCGACCGAAACTGTTGCGCGCCGAACAACACGAGACCCAGGTAGCGACCCCGCTCCGAAATATCGAGCAACATTTTTCGGACGTACGTCTCTGGCCCGTCGGCTGGCGCGTATTTGTTGAGTTCATCGACAAACACGATCACGTGATCAACTCCCAGATCACGACGCTCCAGATGTTCGCGGAGCTCGGATACCACACGCGCAAACACCAGGTCCTGCGCATCCTCTTCGACGCGCGCGATATCAACGACGTACACCGTTCGGTCGGTGAAGCTCCCGAACGGAAGGTCGGAAATCACGCCGTCATCAGTCACCAGTCCTGCGCACCGTGTCGAAAGATTCGACAGCCGATTTCGTACTTTTCGAATCGTTGCGGCGTGGTGCGTGCGCCACGTATCACCGTGCCCTTCTTCCAGTTTGCGCAAAACATCGCGAAACCAGGCGTCGAGATCGGCGAACGACTGCACAACGTGAACGCGCGAGAAACCCTTTTCCTCGAACGATTTTCCGACGACGCGTTCGCGAATGAAATCAATCAAGGCATCTGCCTTCGCGTCGATGTCGTCCTTGTTGAGCAACACATCAGCAAACTGCAGAACTTCATTCAGCCCCCACGTAAGCGGACGGACGGCATCCGCAACGTCCGGATGCGTGCGCAACGTGTTCAACTGCAATCCCCGCGCCGTGTACGGCGCGAAATATTCCACGTTCTGAAACGGCGCCGCCGGAACATCAAGCACACGATACAACTCGCGATCGGTTTCGCTGATCGGGCCGGGCTTATCCAGGAAACACAAGTCCGGTCCTTTCACATTGAAACATACTGCCGCAATGGACCCTTTCGATTTCGGAAAGTGTGCGAACGTCGACTGCAGTACGAATTCAATTGCGCTCGTTTTTGTGGCAAGTCCCGACATGCCGGAAATATTCAGATGCGCGGCTTCCGGTCCGAACAAAAAGTCGGCATCGAGATGCACCGGCGCCGAAAAACCGGCGGCGCGATACACACCAATCGGAATGGACGTACGATTATCGCCCATTGCATACGTATCCATGCGGAGCGCCGTCGAAACTTCGCTATCGCCCGCGAGATATACGGCGCCAAGTGCCACCGGTTGCAACGGTTCTTCGGGTAAATGCCGCAGTACATGCGCGGTATACAATCGCACTTCTGCAGGTTCGGCTGATGACATCGACGGCGGAACGGCTTCCGAATATCGAAAGCCTTCGACAACCACGCCGTACACGCGAGTCATGATTCCATTTACCGCGACATCCGCATCAACACGCACGATGGCCCCGATACCAACCGGCGCATCTATCGTGGCCAGAAAATGGAATTCATGCGGGGTGTTGGGCTTACGCTCAGTGGCAACAACTTGCCCAAGTGGCGAGCTGGCGGTTGTGGTCTGGGTGTTGGTTGGAGCGGTCACGTTGGGCGGCAGAGGCGTGTTGCGAGACTTGGCAGTCGGCCAGATCCCGGGACGGGAATTGAACTATGAAAATTGCCAAGGGACCAGCGCGGAGTGAGCGGTTCGGCTGACTGAGTCGTCCTCATGATGACACTTTCCGGATTGGCCCGGTCTCGGTGGGGTAATTGCCATCCAGACCCGCTGATTCAGCAGACCCGGTCGCTTACAATTCACCGCAACATCCTTCCACCGGTTTTCCTTGCTTCGCTCAAGCCTTCTTGCGGTCGCCATCCGCCGGCGCCATCTGACGTTGCTCATTCCTGTTTGCGTCCTCCTGCTGGGAGGTTGCAAGGGGATTCGCGACAAAATCAGCGCCAAACTGTATCAGACCGCCGCACCGGACGACGCGAGTTGGAAGCGTGACAGCACACTCATCGCGAAAAATCCGCCGATCCTCTATCGGGTCATTCGGAAGAAGAGTGACGAATTCGTTTTTCCGATAGGAATTCTTGGGAAAGGCGTGCCGCGCACCCTGCACCTGTCAAAACGCGGTTGGCAGCAGTTCGATGTCCAGATGTTGTATCAAGGCAAAGAAGTGTTGCCCGTGCTGAACGGAACCGTCGGTAGTCCGATCAAGATGAGACAGGGCATGTGGGAGATTCCCAGTGCGCCGCTGGACACGGTACCGGCACAGGTGTGCCCGTCCCTGATTGCCATCGGCAAAGTCGACTTGCCGACCGGCACCAATCTGGTCGTCACGAATTACAAGTTGCCCACCGGCATGAAGTTGCTGTCGGAGGAACAGTTAGAAGCGGCAGTCAGCGCCGTGCCTACGCTGATCACTCCGGGCTTGGGTATAACGCCGCGCGTGTTAACGGGATTCACGCGAATTATTCGGCAGATTCCGCGTGTCGGTGGCGATCCCGGCGTTTACGTGCAGTACGATGACTTTCGCCCGGTGACGGACACGGCGGCGGCGGTACGCAAGCTGCCACGCCACGTTGCGATTGTACTGGAAAAAGGCGTGTATGGATATCGCCCCACCTGGATCTACAACACGACCGGCGCCGCCGACGATCGTCCGATTCTTCGCTTCCTCGCGGCAATGGACGTGAACGGCGACGGCCAGTCCGAAATTGTGTACGGCGTTGACGTTCCGGGCGGCGGAAGCTTCACTGTCGTGTTTCGCCAGATTAACGAAACATGGAAAGAGTTCTGGCGCCGTTCGCCACAGCGCTGCGACGGTTAAGCAGCGCTGCAAGTACTACGCGTTATTCAACACCAATGTCCCACGCCTGCTCGAGATCGTTTTTCGAGTAGGCACGAAATGCCGTGAGTGTTTGCGTGCGCACGATGCCTGGGACTTTCACGAATTCTTCCGTGACGACGGCGGCGATGCGATCGAGATCGGGTACGCGCAGAATTGCAACGAGATCCCACGCGCCTGACACCGAGTACACTTCGGAAACACCATCAATGCCTGCAAGCGCACCCGCGCATTGCACGATGCTTTTCGGGTCGGCCTGAATCAGTACGATAGTCGTGATCATTGCTTCTCCTTGCGGCCTGCTACGAGATGACGCGCGATGCGTCGCACTCCTTCTTCGGCAACGGACTGTTTCATCGCGTAACTGGCGCGAATCCAACCTGGTGTAAGAAACGCGCTGCCCGGAACGACGGCCACGTTTTCTTTCTCGATGAGCTCAGCCGCGAAGATAGTGCCTGGATCGTCCGCGCCCATGTAACCGTGCACATCGATGTAGATGTAGAACGCGCCGGCCGGATGCACGAATTTTACCGTTGGATATTCAGCAAGCACTGCCAGCACCGCATCGCGACGCTTCTGAAACTCGGCCACCATGTACTGGATGGCCGGTTCTGTTTGATCGGGATTGGACAGTGCAGCCAGTGATGCGTGCTGCGAGACAGCAGCGGCGTTTGATGTGGCGTGTGATTGAAACGCTGTCATCGCCTTTGTCACTGCCACTGGTGCGATTGACCAGCCGATGCGCCAGCCCGTCATCGCGTACGCTTTCGCAACGCCGTTGATGATGATGAGATTGTCGCGATTGGTCGTGAGTTGCAGCACGGAAGCCGCCGGCCCGTCAAACGAAATGCGTTGGTAAATCTCGTCGCTGATCACCCACCAGCCGCGTTCTTCGGCGAGGTCAAGAATCGCTTTCAATTCGTCGGCACTATACACCGCGCCGGTGGGATTGCTGGGCGAATTCAGCATCACGCCGCGCGTCTTGTCTGTTGCCGCGTCCGCCAACTGCTGCGCGGTGACTTTCAGTGAATTTTCGACGTCGCCAAACACCGGCACTGAAATGCAGCGTGCGAGTTCAAGCATTTCGTAGTAACTCGTCCAGCTTGGTGTTGGCACGAGCACTTCATCGCCGGGGCCAAACAAACACACGCAGGCATTGTACAGCGACTGCTTTGAACCGTTCGAAACAACGATTTCAGCGGCGGTGATGGGTTTGCTTCCCTCTTTCAACAGACGGTTCGCGTCCTTTGCGATTGCGTCCAACAGCGGCGGAATGCCCTGCGTGGCCGTGTAGCGCGTCGCGCCCTTTTCAACGGCGGCATTGGCCGCCTCGCGGATGAACTTTGGTGTGTCGAAGTCAGGTTCGCCCACGCCCATGTCGATGATGTCGCGTCCCTCCGCCTTGAGCGCACGGGCCTTTGAAGCAACGGCGATCGTGGCGGATTCCTTCAGGCGTTCTATGTTGGACGAGGGGCGAAACACGTGCGGCATGAGCAAATGGCTGAGGCGTGAGTTGGAATCCGGCCGCGGCCGAGTTAGTTTTCGCGGTTCGGGAAAAAGCGCCATGGAAACTAAGCGTCTTCCGAGGAGTCGCGCCACGAGAGTGGCGATACCGACAGAACGCGGGTCGCGCCACGAAAGTGGTGATACCGACAGAACGCGCCACGAGGGTGGCGCTCATACAGGGCTGCGATTTACGAGGCATTTTGCACAGCGATTCGAACGAAGGATCAACGAATCAGCTCAGTAAATCGAACGATCAAGCCCATCATGCCAACCGTTGGGCGGTTGGCCGCTGACAGACAACTGATTAGGAGCGGGACGTGGGCGAAGAAGAGCGAGACACCCTGGGGGTGACGCGAGTGCAGCACATTGTGCTGCATGGACCGGCAGATGGCCGCACGATGGCGGCTGCATTACGACCGGCAATTGAACGCAGTCGGGACGCAAAAGGAGTTGCAGCGCCCGCTTGCCTGGTAATTACTCCAACGGTCGAACAGGCGTTAGCGGTGGCCGATCAGGCCCGCACGCTGCTCGACGATGATGCACACCGCGTCGTTCCGGTCAGCGCAGTGTTGCGCGCGCGTCGCGTGTTGCAAGCCGGACCAGTCGCCGTAGTGTCGGGTGCGCCGCACGACCTCCTTGCACTTCGCAAGGACGCATCGCTGAGCCTCGAATCGTTGCGCTCTGTTGTGTTGGTTGGCCTCGACGAATTGTTGGCCGACGGCGCGGATGAAACGCTGCAAGCTTTGTTGGCTGATGCACCGGCTGATGCCATGCGCATTGCAACGCTCGACAGCGAGACTGCGGAAACTGACGCGTTTATCGAAGCGCAGATGCGTCGCGCACGTAACGTGAATCCAGTGATTCAGGGTGATGGCAATTTCACCATTACACCGCGTTACGCCGTAAGCACGCCTGCCGCACGCGCGGAACTGTTGCGCGCTGTGCTGGATGAACTCGATCCACCGTCGATGGCGATCATTGCCACGTCGGACGCTGGTGAAATCGATGCCCGTCGCGCGCTCGCGCGTCTTGGTATCTCGATCAACAGCGAAACCGTGAATGTCACGCGCCACGCGCCCAACTCCGCCGCGTCGCTCGTTGTGTTGTGGGAATCACCAGCGGGTGTCGAAGCCATTACCGAAGCACTTGCCGGACATCCGGCCAACGCCGTCGCATTCCTGTTGCCGGACGAAGTGCCTTCTTTCCATCGTCTAACCGGAGGCGCGGCGCAGCCGTGGACCCCTACAGTGCGTAAAGATTCCATCGAAAGCCGCACGCGCACGTTGCGTACGGCGTTGCGTTCCACGCTCGCGAACGGCGGTGCATCTGCGAGCGAGTTGTCACTGCTCGCGCCACTGCTCGATTCGCATGATGCGATTGAAATCGCGGCCGCCGCGTTGCGTTTGTACGAAGGCGCCAAGCGTGAATCAGCAACGTTGCGTGCGAAGGGCCCGGTTGCGGCACCAACGTCACGTGCTACATCGGTCACGCGTAACAACTCAGCGCCACTCGAGTTGGTTGCCAGCGGTGGAAAGCAACGTGTGTTCCTGGCCGTCGGTCGTCGTGACAGCGTGCAGGTGGGCGATATCGTCGGTGCGATTGCTAACGAAGCCGGCGTCGATGGTGGACACATCGGCACGATTGAACTGTTCGAGTCGCATGCAACAGTTGAACTCGACGCAGCCGATGCGGCACGTGTAATCGAAACGATGGGCAACGTTGAATTGCGTGGCCGTCGTTTGGGTGCGCGCATCGACGAGCGCAGCGCGTCAACGGGCGCGTACGGCGGCGAATCGCGTGGCCGTAGTTCAGGCGGCGAACGCTCACCGCGCAGCGGCGGTTTCGGAAAAGATCGTGATCGTGGCGATCGTCCGTCACGCGGTGGCGATCGTGATCGTGGCGGTGAACGCAGCCCGCGTTCGGCGCGCACGTTTGGTCCGCCGCGTGACCGTGGCGAGCGCAGCGACCGTGGCGAACGCAGTGATCGCGGTGATCGTCCGGCGCGTCCGGGCTTTGGTGGCGATCGCGCCGAGCGTGGCGAGCGTCCGTCACGCCCGAGCTTCGGTGATCGTCCGGAGCGTGGTGATCGTCCGTCGCGTTTTGGCGGGGAGCGGTCCGAGGGCGGCGAACGTCCGTCACGTCCAAGCTTCAGTGATCGCGGCGAGCGTCCGGCGCGTCCGAGTTTCGGCGATCGTGGTGATCGTCCGGCACGCCCGAGCTTCAGCGATCGTGGTGATCGGCCAGCGCGTCCAAGCTTTGGTGCGGATCGTAGTGAGCGCGGTGGCCGTTCGGATCGCAGCGGTCCGCCGCGTGGCGGATCAGGCGGTGGTCGCAGTTCGTTCAGCCGCGGCGAGCCTCGCGCGTCTGATGAGCGTCGCTCGTTCGGCGATCGTCCGGCCGCTGAGCGCACGGAAGCCCGCAAGGAGTGGTCATCGCGTGGCGACAGCATGAAGAATGCGAAGCGTCCACCGCGCAAATCTCCAGGCACTTTCGACGAGATCTAAGCAATGAATGGAGGCTTTCAGGCGTCCGGCGGTTGGATTGAGGTGATCGCCGGCGTGATGTTCAGCGGAAAAACAGAAGAGTTGATGCGTCGTGTTCGACGTGCAACAATTGCACGGAAGCGCGTGCAGATGTTCAAGTCACATCTCGACAACCGCTACGCCGGATTGTTTGCAGTCTCCAGTCATGACCAGCGCAGTTTAGAAGCAACGCCAGTGGATTCATCCGCGCAGATCAGTCAGCGGCTGGATCCAACGGCGCAGGTAATCGCCATCGATGAAGCCCAGTTTCTTGATGCTGGCATTATCGCAGTTGCAACCGCGCTGGCCGATCGTGGCCGGCGCGTGATCCTTGCCGGAACAGATACGGATTTTCGCGGCGAACCATTCGGCAGTATGCCGCAGTTGATGGCGGTCGCGGAAATGGTGGACAAACTGCACGCGATTTGTGTGTTATGCGGTTCGCCGGCGAGCCGGAATCAACGGTTGATCGCGGGTCAGCCGGCCGCGTACGATTCACCGCAGATTATGGTGGGTGCAGCGGATTCGTATGAGGCGAGGTGCAGGGCGTGTCATATTGTGCCGCGACGGGATGACCGTCAGGGGAGTTTGTTGTAAGGAATGCGTTTCGGCCGCGATGCGGCCACTCCGCGAACTGTTTGGCAAGCCGTTGCGCCTTTCAGCTTCGCTATTGAGCCCTTCCAGCTGCTGTTTGCAATTGAGCTGTGCCAGCCTTTCAAGCTTCAATTATTCAGCTTTTGTGCTGGAGCAGCTATTCCGCTTTTGTGCAGTAACAGCTGTATGGCTTTTTAGCTGAATGGCAGCGGAGCTTGCACGAGCAAGCCGAATGGCAGCGAGGATCTGAATTCTGAGGATGCTGGGTGGCTGTGGTTGCTGTGGTGGCTGGGTGGCTCAGTAGCCGAACAACGACGACCAGGCTACTGGCCGAACGGCCACGACCAGCCCGACAGCTGTACAGCTGAACAGCTCGCCCGCAGCCGAAGTGCTTAATAGCTGTCCTTCAGCCAAATAGCTCTTCAGCTCTGGCTGCACAAAAGCGGAATAGCAGCTTTGGCTGAATAGCTGAAGAACCGAAGCTTGAATGGCCTCGAGGGCCCAATGGCTTACTTCAGCTTGAAAAGCCCAAAAGCGATGCTGAAGAACCGAAGCTTGAATGGCTCGAAGGCCTAACAGCTTACTTCAGCTTAAGCGCCCAAAAGCGATGCACAAAAGCTCGAGCTTTCAGCTGAACGGCTCCTGCCAAAAGCGGCTCGGGCAGCGGCAACAGATGGACTTTTCGCTCATTTTGTGACACTCCGCGTGACGACCGTATGGGGTACCGCGTCCAAGAGGTGATGCTCCACTGGTCTCCTCTTAACTACTGGTTTGTCGCATGGGTGTAATCGCGACGCTTCTCGCTCACGAACAACGACACGCACGGCTGCGTTCAGCCGCGCGCGATCGCTATCGCTTCGTGACCTGCGAAGACTGGACCTCACTGACTCGCGCTTGCGAACGTGGGCCCATCAATGTGGTCGTATTCGACCTGTACGTGGACGGCCGCGCCGATTTCGAACGCGTTCGTCAACTGCGCGTTCGTGTGCCTCGCGCGGCGCTCGTTGCCTACGTCGACGTCAACCGTGAGCGCGCTCGCGACATGTTTGACGCTGGTCGCTGCGGCATCGACGTTCTCGTCGTGGCCGACGAAGGTGATACGCCCGCGATGCTCGGGGCCCTGCTCGATCAGGCCGAAGCGCGCAGCGTATCCAGCCTCCTCAAGCCGCATCTCGTCGGACTTCGCAGTGTGGTTCGTGACGCCGTCATGTTGTCCGTGACTCGCGCGCACGAACGCCTGACCCCCGACGGTTTGGCTCGCCTCATTGCCGTTTCGCGTCGCCTGCTCTCCAAGCGACTTGAGGGCGCGCATCTGCCGCCGCCGCACCAGCTGCTCACGTGGGGACGCATGATCGTCGCCGCCAGCATGCTGGAAGACGGTTCACGCAGCGCCGATGGTGTGGCTGGTGCACTCGACTTCCCGTCGGGCAGCGCTTTCCGTAACACCTGCCAGCGTTATCTGGGTTGCACGCCG
>JBDTTO010000031.1:0-11916 GCA_039930585.1 Gemmatimonadaceae bacterium | reverse complement strand
CAGATCAGTTCTAATTACGGAACGAGCACTGAATCGAGTTGGCGTCCAACGTGTCCGACGATGAATCCGCCATCTTCGGATGAGGTGAAGTACACGCGCAGGCACGTGGCCGGGTTTTCGCCACGGCGGAGCTGATCGAGGCAATCCACTTCGCGATCGGCCGCGCGGAAGGTGTACTGGTCGCGTGGGCGACGAACACCTGGCTCGTACGGTCCGGGCACGTATTCGACGTCCAGATCGATGAATGCTTCTTCAAGAGTCTTGTACAGCATGCGATCGCGGCGCTTGCGAGCCAGTTCGCCCAACGTCTTCATGTAGCGCCAGGCTGTGAGCGCATCGGGGAAGAGTGATTCTTCGGCCGATTTGAGCGCGGTTGGCAAGATCTCCAATGCATCTGGATACAACGCCTGCGCGCGTTCAACTGCTTCCAGCACTGACTCGGGTGCGTCGTTGACCGGACGCGTTACCGGCTGACCCTCACGCATCGCAGCGAGGTTGGTGCGAAGCGCGCGAACCGCGGTGCGCTCGTAGGCGAGCTGGCCGCGCATTTCGATCAGCCGCTCACGCGTGCGTGACAGTTCGCCTTCGACCTGACGAAGGCTGGTGTCGTACGCCTTGAGCATGGTCGCGAGATGGGTGGAATCACCTTCGATGCCTTCAACTGCATCGAGCTGCTGCTCCGCTTCTTCGTCCGCGTATGCGGCACTGCCGTACATGGCGGCGCGGGCATCACGCAGCGTTTCGACCGTGACGTCGTCCGGGATCTGGCGTTCGACCGAGACTTCGGCGAGACGCTGCACGAGGCGACGGCGTTCGCCCGGAAGGGCCAAGGCGCGGGCGAGGACCAGCGGATGCTGGAATGGATCCGAGTCCAGCGAGAAGCCCGGCAAGTACGCACGAGCCGATCCCAGGAACACACTGCGTGCGTGGCCGCCAACGGCGTCGGAAAGTGCAAACGTATCAGCGTGCCGCAACACATAGCTGGCACCCAAACCGAACACCTCGGCGCCGAACGCCTCGGGTGGGATGACATAGCCGCCATCCGGCAATTCGGTGAGGAGGAGCACCGGCATCGTGCGGGCCGGATCGCAGAGCACGTAGCGCACAAACGCTTCGAGCGTGCTGCCTTCGAGCTGCGTTGGCGTCTTCTGCAGCGGGCCGTCGTTTGACACCAGCAGGAAGTCGCGGTCGAGCTCGGTAAGAAGGCGCGGCGGGCGCACCGGAGGCGTCACGCTGTGCGGCGTGCCTCCGGTCGTGCCAATGCGCACGTTGAGGCGACGCGTGACGCCCGTGGGCGAAGGCGTGCGGACGTACGTGAGGTGCGACGACCACTGAATGGCACGATCGACTGGATCGGGCTCATGCAATACGAGGTCGGCCAACGCGGTGCCGTCTTCGATAAACGGCGCCCAGCGCAAAATGCGGCCGCCATCAAGCGTGTGATTGGAAGGCAGGTCCCAGTTCAGCAGACTCTCATGCGCCAGCCCAAGCCAGGCAGCGCAGGCAGTGAGCAGGGCCTTCTCGGCATTGAGAGAGTCACTGCGGGGGACGAGTTCGAATTGTAAAGCGAGGCGTGGTTGCACGGTTTTCCAAGTGGCAATGCCGCCGCCCTTTCAAGAGAATGAGGGGGAGGCGATCGTTTAAAGACTATGCGAATACTTTTACAGCGAGTCAGCCAAGCGGCGGTACGAGTCGGGTCTCAGCGCGGAATGCCAGGCAACATTGCTGGACAAATCGGAACCGGATTTCTCCTCTTCGCCGGCTTCACCAATACAGACAGTGAAACCGAACTCCAGTGGATGGTGGAAAAGATAACAGGGTTGCGGCTCTTCAGCGATACCGAAGAAAAAATGAATCTTTCATTGACCGACGTAAGGGGCGACTTGCTTGTTGTCTCGCAGTTCACGCTTTACGGCGACGCAACGAAAGGACGCCGGCCAAGTTTTATTCATGCGGCCCGTCCAGAGCAGGCCGAACCGCTTTATGAACGCTTTGTCACACTATTCAAGGAACGGGGACTGCGTGTTGAAACAGGAATCTTCGGTGCGCAAATGCATGTTGAACTGGTGAACGACGGACCCGTTACCCTCTGGATCGAACGAGAAGCAGCGGACACTTGAGCAGATTGACTCACGAATCATCGTAACGCGACGTGCGCGTACACGTATCAACGATTGCCCCCGCCTATTTGTTGAACACGCAAACACAAAAAATCCCTCTCGTACCGGCAAGACCTCGTACAACCACGGCGACAACTGCAAACCAGATCTCATTCGGCACCTGCATATGCATCCGCTGTCACAAATAGCGGCGATCTCGCTGCGTGTCTCCGTTGCGACCGCTGTTTCGTTATCAGCGCCAACGGACACAACGCAAACTTTACAGCAGTGCGCTTCGATGACAATCGGTCAACGTGCGTTGGTCACATTCGCTGGGTTACCAGCCGTTATCGTTGGTGGGATTGAACGGACGAACACCTCGCAGGATTGCTGACGGAAACCGGATTGGCATTGTCGCAGCACAATTTGAGAGATGGCTCTGAACGTGCGATTAACGACAATGGCGTTCAAAAACCTCAACGCCCTTAAAATGCGTCGCGGCTGGAGCTGACTGGTATTGGCGCTCCCCCGGCCACGAATGTGCTGACATTTGGCAGTTGGCATTTGGAAAGGTGGACAATCGCACTTGGCGCCGGTGTGGTGAAATACCTGACGCAATCAACCGACGGTTCGCACCGAGGGGCGGCGTGGGTGTCAGGCACATCGATGATACCCAGCGCCGCCTCGTTCTACGATCCCGAACCAAGCAAAGCCTGTTCAATGTCTGCTATGATATCGTCGACATGTTCGAGACCGACACTAACGCGCACAAGGCCGTCGCTGATTCCAACGGCCGCACGTTCCTGAACCGTCAGTTTGGAATGTGTTGTGGACGCGGGGTGCGTGACAATCGAACGGCTGTCGCCGAGGTTGGGTGTGTGTGAGCAGAGCTTGATGGCATCGAGAAACTTTCGTCCGCGTTCAATGCCGCCTTTCACCACCAGCACTACAATCGCACCACCCTGCGACATCTGTTTCTTCGCGAGATCATGCTGCGGATGCGAAGGCAGAAACGGATATCGCACCGATTCGAGATCGGCGTGATTTTCGAAATGTCTGGCCAGCGTGAGCGCGTTGGAGCAGTGCCGATCCATTCGCAGCGCAAGCGTCTCAAGCGACTTGGAAAGAATCCAGGCATTAAACGCAGACATTGCCGGGCCAGTGTGTCGCGCAAAGAAGCGACAATCCGCAATAAACGTTTTGTCGCCAATGATGGCCCCACCAAGTACCCGACCCTGTCCGTCAATAAATTTCGTGGCCGAATGCACAACGACACTGGCGCCCATTTCCAGCGGGCGCTGCAGATAAGGTGTGGCGAAACAGTTGTCGACGACAAGCGGAATATTGCGTTCGCGCGCAAGTGAGCCGAGCATGCGAAGATCCAACAGATCGAGTCCGGGATTCGACGGTGACTCCACGAAAATCATTTTCGTGTCCGGACGAACAGCGGCTGCCCATGTGTCCGCATCGCAGCCGTCAACATATGTGAACGTGATGCCCCAGCGCGGCAAGACACGCGTCAGCAGTTGATGCGTGGACCCAAACAATGCGCGTGACGCCAGCACATGATCACCTGCAGACAATCGCGAGGCGAGCGCGACAAATACGGCCGACATCCCGCTGGCGGTTGCAATACCATCCTCGCCACCTTCGAGCAAACACAACTTGTGAACGAATTCGTCGGTGTTCGGATTAGCGTAGCGGCTGTACACATTACCGGCGACTTCTTCTGTAAACAGTGCTCTTGCATGTTCGGCGTCATTGAACCGAAAACTGGACGTCAGAAACAGTGGCACCGAATGTTCGCGCTCTTCGGTTGTTGGCATCTGCGCGCGGATTGCCATTGTCTCGAAGTGCTGCCCCGTCGTGCCCGATGACGTGCTGCGGTCGGATTGATTCAGTGCGGGTTTGGAAGGCGTCGAATCAGCAGACATGGGGATCAGAGAGATGAGGTACTGAGAGCGTATTGGGCGCGTGCCGACGATGTCGTATCTTAACCCGCATGACAACAGCAACGACGTCGAGCCCGGAGAAAGTCATGCACAACTCCCTTTCGGTAATTCTCGCCTCCCAATCACCTCGGCGGCGCGAACTGCTGGCCCTGATTGGCGTGTCGCACACCGTACAGCCGGCTGACATTGACGAATCCGTGTATCCGGACGAAGCACCGGCCGCGCACGCGGAACGTCTCGCACGATCCAAGGCCAGTGTGATCGCAGAGCGCGAACCGGGCGCGTTGGTCATTGGATCGGACACTATCGTTGTGATTGATGATGAAATTCTGGGCAAGCCGGCCGACGAATCACATGCGTCCAAAATGCTCGCGAAGTTAAGCGGTCGAACGCATACGGTTGTGACGGCAGTCGCGGTGGCCCAGGATGACAAAGTGCTGTCGGCAGTGGAGCATGTTTCCGTCACATTCCGTTCGCTTACCGAAGGCATGATTGCTGATTACATCGCAACACGAGAGCCGATGGACAAAGCAGGTTCGTACGGCATCCAAGGTTACGGAGCAACAATTGTCGAACGCATTGACGGTGACTTCTTCGCTGTAATGGGACTGCCGTTGGGCAGACTGATTGGACTGTGTTCGGCGATGGGCGTGAATTATCGCTTTGGTCCGCTCAGCACTGCGAGTCGCGATTCGGAGTAACGTTCCTTCCAACGCTGTACCATCGCGATTACGTCGTCGACACTGATGCGATCCATTCGCCCTTCGCGATACGACATGTCCAATGGATAGTCCTCGCCGGGATCGCCGTACGCATCAATCATGAGGTCGCGCGAATAGTCATACGGCCCGACACGCTTGGGATTAGTGTAGCCCATCAACGAAATGACCGGCGCGCGAAGTGCGACCGCCATGTGCAGCGGGCCAGTATCGGGTGACAACACCAGCGCCGCACTGTCGAAGATCGCGCTCAACTTGCGAAGACCGCTGCCGAGTGCGGAGTGCGCCATCGGTGCGTCGCGAAGAATGATTTCTTCGGCGGCAACTTCGCGCGGTGAACGACCGCCAACAAGCACAGGTTGCAATCCAAAGTCGTTCCACAACACGCGACATACTTTGGCCCATCGATCGGGCGCCCAGTCTTTCGCGGCCTTACTCGTGGCAACCACAATTGGGGCGATCGGTCGGTCGAACTGCTGCATGAACGAAGTCTGCCACGCGCGTTCGTCATCGTTCCACGGGCCCAGTGTCCATTGTGGCTCGCCAAACGGAACGCCAAGTGCGGTGAGAAATTCGAAGTATTGATCCTGCACGTGCTGGCCAACATGCGGTGGAATTCGATGTGTTGTGAATAGCCAGTTTGCATCGCGCGCACGTTCGCGGTCAAAGCCAAGTTTGACTGGTGCGTGGGCGAACTTCGTGATCAATCCTGCTTTGAAATACACCTGCAAGCCCAACACGAGATCGAGCGGGCGTTTTGCCAACTCGTTTCGTACTGTCAGGAATTCGCGCCAACCTCCGGCGCGATTGAACAGCACGATGTCATCCACCAGCGGATGACCGCGCACCAGTGTTGCGGGGCCGGGTTGCAGCACCCACGTGAGTTTCATCTGTGGATGAAACGCCTTGAGCGCGTGAATGATGGGCAACACATGAACAACGTCGCCAACCGCGCTCATCATGACGATGCCGACGCGGTCGAGCTTGAACGGTGGCAGTGGTGGTGTTGTTGTCGAGACGGGATTCGCCACTATTGCACCGAGTGGATCAAACGCTGGCGAAAAGCCTCGATTTCTTCGTCGGTGATATGTACGCCAAACTGTTCCCGTGATTTCGTCATCGAACGCGCGAGCCGATTGGCATTTATTTCCATCACGTTGCTTGTGCTCATGCCGGGGTTCTGTTGCATCACATCAACATCCAGCACGGATGCTACAGCGAGATGATTTCGTTCCGACAACAGCACGTTCTTGACGTTGAGATCGGGATGTGTAAATCGGTGTTGCGCCAATTTCCGCAGCAGTGCCTCAATCGCGACAAATGCTTCAAGGCGGGGAACTATCGGCGACAACCCGGCGAGGACCACTGCGAAATCGTACGAATCGGGGATGTAGCGCGATGCTACGTCAACTCGCACAACACCCGGGCCCGCGTCGTACAATGCATAGGCCAGCAGCTCGGGCGTGCCAATATTGCACGATCGCAATGCACCGGAAATACGCAGCTCGTTTGGCGCGCGCGTTGGGCGTACAAACACATCGCGGGTAAATGGTGCCAGCAACCCACCATGCCAGGCGTGTCGTACAACAAGCATTGTTCCCGCAGAACCTGGCACCTGCGCCACATACACGGGCGCTCGGCCCCGTAACACCAACGGCTGCGTGACACTTCGCGCCCACTCGTACAAGGTGCCAAACCGGGTGAGCACAACCGTCAACGCTTCGATGATGTCGTTGTGTGCTACCAACTCGATGCCGTCCCACTTGCGGCGTTGATAATCCGGAGCTGGCGCCTGAACGTCGTCGGTGTCGAGCGGTTTTGCGCGCTCAGTCACGCAACAAATCGTCGAGCGGATCCCGCGCCGGAATATCCTTCATGATCATTTCGATCGTGTCGCCTTCGTTGGCCGACACCATCGAATACACGGCGACTGGTGGACCCTGAAATCGTTGCGGAACGAGCTCGGGCCGAGAGCGCATGAAGAACGGTCGACGCAGATCTGCGCGTACAGCTTCCGTAATCAAAGTCTCTCCACCACGCGCGAGTCCGCACAGACGACTCGCGAGATTGACGGTGTCGCCAATCAGCGTGTACTCAAGACGCCGAGGTGAACCGATGTTGCCCACGAATGCATCGCCGAGATTGATACCGATTCCCGCATGCAGCATGGGACGTCCCGCGGCTGCCCATCGCACGTTCAGCGCGTGCAACTGGTCTTGCATGTCCAACGCTGCGCGCACCGCGCGATCGGCGTCGTCATCTGTTGCGACCGGCGCGCCCCAGTATGCCATGATGGCGTCGCCAATAAACTTGTCCAAGGCGCCGTTGTGGCGAAACACGCACTCCACCATGGCAGCAAAATATTCGTTGAGCTGCGCCGCCATCTGATCGGGCGGTAAACTCTCCGCAATTTCAGTAAAGCCGCGCACATCGTTGAACAGCACGATAACGCGCCGGCGTACGCCACCCAACGCGACATCACCGGGCGCGTTCGCAATGTGTTCAGCCAGCTGCGGTGTGAAGTAGCGTTCGAAATTTTCGCGCACACGCGTTGCATCGCGCAGGCGGATGGCTGCCTGTTCACGTTCCAACGCCGCGGCCGCAATTCCGGCATACGCGACAAGGAAATCGAGATCGGCATCAGTGAACGCGTTTGCATCACGCAGATTGTCTGCGTAAATCACGCCAAGTGAAACGCGTCCATCGCCAACCAACGGTGCTGCCAGTGCCGACCGCACAGATTGCATCATCACCGACGCGCCTGCGGTTCGCGTATCGGTAATTGCGTCGTGCGACAGCAGCGCCACCTGGCGATCGGCGACGCCTTGCGCGATGGCGCGTGGCACGGGCCGTATTACGTTCGCGCCCTGGCGATCACGTGCGACTCGCGTGTCAAATGAACCGTCGGCCGTGCGCAGCAATACGGCAACACGATCCGCCGGAAACGCTTCGAACAAATCGTCCACAATGCGTTCCAGCAACGCATCGAGATCGCCCAGGCGCCCCAGACGCTGTGCAATGGAAACCAGCGCCGCCAGCCGGCGACCAGCGACCGCATCGACCGCCTGCATTGGCGATGGCATGGCGCGCTCATGTACCTGCGTCGAGCTGCCATCAAACCTTGGCGTTGCTTCTTCAGCGGGCCGAACATTTTCTTCGACCTTTGCATACGTGAATTCAACACCGCCAAACGTTACGCGATCGCCAACGTTGGCTAATGCATCAGAAACACGTTTGCCGTTGACGTAGGTTCCGTTTCGGGAGCCAAGATCGCGGATCTCCAATCCCTTCGCTGTCGCACAAACTTCGGCGTGGCGACGTGATACGCCTACGTCGAGAATTGGAAGATCACTGGTGGTTTCGCGACCCAACACCAACCGTTTGCCTAACGGCAAAAAGAAGCGCCGGTCGCCGTCAACCGAAACGAGACTCCACTTCGTGATGACGCTCATGACGTCACCGTCGACGCGGCGCGCGCACGTCCGATTGCCGTGAGAAGCGCCCGCGCTTTGTTCTCGGTTTCCTCCCACTCCTTTTCAGGAACGGAGTCGTACACAATGCCACCACCGGCTTGCACCGACGCAACGCCGTCGGCAATCACGCAGGTGCGAATCGTGATGGCGAGATCCATGCGTTGATCGCCTGCCGCGATGTATCCAATCGCGCCAGCGTACGCACCACGACGTTCGGGTTCGAGTTCGTCAATGATTTCCATCGCTCTCACCTTGGGTGCGCCACTCATGGTCCCGGCCGGAAAAACTGCGCGAAACGCGTCAAGCGCGCTGTATTCGTCACGTAACTCGCCTTCAACCTGACTGACGATGTGAAACACGTGCGAGTATTTCTCCACGACCATGAGATCGGTGACTTCTACGGTGCCATAACGCGCTAGGCGTCCAACATCGTTGCGGCCAAGATCCACGAGCATCACGTGTTCGGCGCGTTCTTTTTCGTCGGCCAGCAGTTCATCCGCCAACGCTGTGTCTTCTTCGGGCGTACGCCCGCGCGGTCGTGTGCCTGCGATCGGTCGTACGGTCACACGTTTGTCGGCCACGCGCACGAGTAACTCAGGCGAACTGCCGACAAGTTCCAAACCATCGAGAAAGAGGTGGTACATGTACGGCGACGGATTCAACGCGCGCAACGCACGGTACAGCGTGGTTGAATCAAAGTCGAAATCGAGTTCGATACGACGCGCAATGAGCGCCTGAAAGACGTCGCCAGCAAGAATGTATTCCTTGATGCGATCAACCGCACGCAGAAAGTCCTCGCGCGCAAACATCGACTTTCCTTTGGCTGGCAGCGCATGCTGATCGATGTTGAGCGGCGGCAGCGCGACATCACTTTGCAGACGCTGCACCGTTCCGGACAACGTCTGTGTTGCAGACTCATACAACGCGCGCAGATCACTTTCGCTCGATTGTGCGGGAACCGGCACGGACACGATCACACGCGCCTGTCCACGCCAGTTGTCGATGACAACCAGTGCATCCGTAAAAACAAAACATGCATCGGGATAATTGAGCGCACGCTTTGGCGCGTTCGGCAACGACTCGATGTGTCGCACAACATCGTAGCTGAAAAAACCAACAGCGCCGCTCCAGAACTGACCAAGCTCCGGCGCATCAACCGGGCGCATATCGCGCACGATCGCTTGCAGGTCGCCCAACGGGTCAGCCGGAGTACGTTCGTTATGCCAACCCCGGGCAGCGCTCCAGTCGTGCACGACGCCGTCACGCAGACGCCAGGCGCCGCGAGGGGCCGAACCCATGTAGGTATAACGCGACCAGGCTTCTCCGCCGGCGGGCGCCGATTCAAGGAGAAATGCGAAAGGACCCTGGCGGAGCTTGGCGTAGGCGGCAACGGGCGTCACGAGATCGAGCAGGCAGTCTCTCCACACGGGGACGAGACCACCCTGATCGGCGCACGTGGCTGCCTGGGCGATAAATTCAGCGAATGATGTCACACCGGAAGATTGGCCGTGCTGCGGGTTCAACGGCAAGCGTAAATGCACGTTCCGTGGATACACGTTCCGTGAATACACGTTCAAGGAATACTGCGTATGCATGAATCATCGCCGGCCGGTGTTGTGACCCGAATTGTTCCGGGCGTTGTTGACGTGGTGGTGCTCTCGCCCGACATCGATGCAGGTGTCGCTTCGGGGCCGTCGGCCACGCAATACACGTGGCGTGTGTTGACGCTCAAACGTGGTGCAAATACTCGTTGCACGGGCGCGTGGGAAATCGTTCATGGCCGAATCGAATCGGGCGAACGGCCCGAACAGGCAGCCGTTCGCGAACTGTTCGAAGAAACCGGGCTCACGGCAACGAGACTCTACAATGTCACGGTCAACTCGTTCTACCTGCACCAGACCGGCACGATTCAGTTGGCGCTGGTCTTTGCGGCTGTGGTCGAATCCAACCATTCCGTGACGCTTGGCCCCGAACACAGCGAGAGTGCCTGGCATACATTTGCCGAGGCGAGCGAAATACTGGCTTGGCCACGCGAACGGGAAGCACTGACTCACGTGCAGCAGTTACTCAAATGGGGCGACGCTGGTCCAGTTGAAGACGTCCTGCGCATTTTCTGAACAGACTCACGTCACACCGTATCAACCGCAATGTTTTCACCACACAAAACACATCATCGCGCGCTGCTGACCTCCGCCGTCACGTGCGCGTTGTCCGTTGCTTTATCCGCTTGTTACTCGACGGTGCGCACCACACAGGACGTGACGCATAATCCCAATGAGTACGTTGCGGCCACGCGCCCAGCGGCCGACTGCGCGGCCGAAATTGCCGCGGCACGCCTCGATACCATGTATGTCCCGAGCAATCCGGCGACCCGGTCGTACAGTGCGCATCTCATCACTGTTGCGCATCCGGATTTCTCAAAGGCACCGGCCTCGCTGCGCGGAAAAACGGCGATCGTGAAAATGCAGATTGACGAAAGTGGCAACGTCATTCCGCGCACGATTCGCATCACCGGAATCAACGACGGCGACTTTACGAAAGAGCTGCGCGATGTCTCGAAGTCGTTCCGGTATTTCCCGGCGGTGCGCAACGGTTGTGCCGTGTCCGGTTGGTCGGTCGCGCAGTACACCGTGGGGCAGCGCATGACGACGTCGCCCGAGCCAATTCGCTAAGGCGTTTTGGCCGCAGCGCGCGATCGTACTTGTGCGCGCTCCTGTTCAATGCGGCGCAACACATCCTGCCAGTTGGTCGCCGACGCGTTGCCCTCAATTTTTGCCGTTAACGGCTGATTCAGGTCGAGCTGGCTGTCGAACACAAACAATGCGTACTGCACTTCCCGCTGCTTGAGTCGGTAGTCCGCGAATCCCGAAGTCAGCGGAATAATGTTGATCGGACGAAAATCCCGTCCAACATTACTGATTACGAATTCCTGCGGACTGAAACGCGCTTCGCCTTGCTCAACTCCAAAAAAACGCACGTACCACAGCGAAAGCGTGCCCTGCAAGCGCACGCGATTGGCGATTGAATCAATCTTGCGCTTGTTGCTCTGCTTGACCTGCGACATGGTGCTGTACACATCGGGGGCGAGCAAACGAATCACGCGTTCATCCAACGGGATCGCCGCAACCTGCAACCCACCGGGCAACGTGATCTTGATGGCAATATCATCCTGCTTTAGCGAACCAAAACCGGCGGGCACATAGTTCGCACCAAGCGTATCCGACGCGTTGTTGATCTGACTCGCGCCCTGCGCAATTGCAAATCCGGCACGCGCATGACTAACACCAATCGCCATTGCGATGATCAGTGCGAATTTTGCGCGTGCGCGAATGTTCATTCGTCGGATTCCTCGTCGTGTTCATCCGCGGCAACAGAATCGTCTTCAGCCGGAGCATCCACATCAGCACCTGCGTCGACTTCCGTCGTCAGTTCTTCCCGCCACGCCGGTTGCTGCAGCAACTCCATCAGTGCCGTCGCCAGCTCGTCGCGACCGGCGCCCGTGCGCGAGCTGAACGCGATCATCTGATCTGAATCGAGGCCAAGCGACTCGCCCATTTCAGCGATACGATTGGCGGCCACAACGGGCCCCATCTTGTCGACTTTCGTGGCAACAACAATGGTCGGCGCGCCCAATTCAGCCAGAAAGTCCAGCATCTGCAAATCATCGGGCGAC